>JBAIWZ010000211.1:0-3323 GCA_037916955.1 Acutalibacteraceae bacterium
CAGCGCCTTCATATTCCTAGTAATATACTAGGATTATAGTCGAACAAAAAAGCGCGGTCAAGGGCCGCGCCCGGCTAGCTTGCCGCCAGCGCCAACGCCCGGACCCGTTCAATGTTCACTCGTCCTCGCCGCCGCACTGGCGCCGCTCGTCTTCACAGCCCTTCGGGCTGTGACTTACGTTTCAGTTCGCCTTCCAGCCGCGGTTCGGCCGGCTTCGGACCTCCTCGGTCTCGTCCCGCCGCGCATAATCGTCGGAGATCCGGACGGTGGTGCCGGTCTCCGGATCGGACGCCTCGGCGATCAGCGAATCCTCGACCGCCTCGACCCGGTGTTTCTGGTTCGGCAGCACCCGGTAGCCCTTGTTAAGTTCCATGGGCAGTTTTTCGACGACCCCATCCTTGTTCTCCAGCCAGACGACCGCTTTGCCGGAGACCAGGCAGAAGCACTCCTCCTTGCGGTCGTGGTACTGGAACGACCAGCGGCAGCCGGCCTTGACCTGCAGGAGCTTGCCGACGTGGCGCCAGCCGGGCGGCGTGAAAATGACCTCCCGGCCCCAGGGTTTTTCGACTTTTTCGCCGATCGGCTCCACGGAGAATTCCATATGGACCAATGTTACCGCGCCGCCCGGCCGCCGGGCAACCTCCGCCGTTGCCGCGAGCCGCGGCAGTCATTATAATTGAAGATATGCGGCCGATCCGGAAAATCCTCTGCGTCCTGGCCTTCGCCTCGCTTGCGCTCGCACCGCTCACGCCGCTGCGAGCCGGCGTTTTCAATCCGGAGATGATCATCTCGGATTCGGAAATGCGCGATTATCTGGCCATGGACCAGGCGGCGATCGCCAAGTTCCTCGATGAGAAAGGCGGGTTGAACCGCCGTTTCGACGTCGACGCCGCCGATGGCCTGCTGAAGAACAGCGCGCAGCTGATCGCCGACGCGGCCGGCCGCTACCGGATCAACCCCAAATACATCCTGGCCCTCCTCCAAAAGGAGTCGAGCGCGGTCGAAACGGACGAACCGGACGCCCAGCAGCTGGCCTGGGCCGCCGGTTACGCGCTGTGCGACGGCTGCAGCAAGAGGAGTCCGACGGCGCTGAAATACAAGGGGCTGGGCAAGCAGATCGACGCCGGCGCCGGCTGGATGGACTGGTTCCTGACCAACGGCCCGACGCTCGCCGGCCTGCGCCAGCCGGGCGTCGCCTGTTCGATCAGCAGCACCCGGATCACGCCGGCCAACCTGGCCACCGCCGCGCTCTACAACTCCACGCCCCACCGGCAGGGCAACCGCCGGCTCTGGAGCATCTGGAACCGCTGGTTCGAGAGCGGCGCCGGGCCGACGCTGCCCGACGGGACGCTCATCCGCAACGAGAAGAACGGCGCCGTGGCCGTCATTCAGGGCGGCAAGTTCCGGCCGATCCTGAGAGCCTCGGTGCTGGAGACCCGGTTCGCCGGCCGCAGCATCGTCGATCTGAACGAATACGATTTCAGCGAGCTCGAAGAGAAGTCGCCGGGCCGGCCCATCCGCTTCGCCGACCTGTCGCTGGTCCGGACCGAGGACGGCTCGACCTTCCTGCTCGTCGGCGCGGCCCGCCGGCGCATCGCCTCGGCGGAGGTCTTCGCCAAGATCGGCTTCAATCCGGAAGAGGTCGAGGACGTCGCCGCCGCCGACATCGAGGATTACGCCGACGGCGAGGCGATCACGCTGCAGTCGACTTATCCGGCCGGCCAGCTGGTCCAGGACAGCCGGACCGGCGGGATCTATTACGCCGAGATGGGCGTCAAGCATCCGCTTTGGGACAGGTCCCTGCTCGCCCTGAATTTCGCCGGCCGGTCGATCCTGCCGCTCGCCGCCGACGAACTGTCGGCGCTGGCCGACGGCCGGCCGGTGACCCTGGACGACGGCATCCTGGTCAAGGCCGCCGCGGACCCGACGGTTTACGTCATCTCCGGAGGCAAGAAGCGTCCGATCGCTTCCGAAGAGGCCTTCGTCGCCTTCGGCTACAAATGGACCGACGTCGTCACCGTCGGCCGCAAGCTGCTCGAACTGCATCCGACGGGCGATCCGCTGGCCCTGCCCTCGGCGGCGGCCGCGGCGCTCGCGGTCTCGACGAAGATCTGAATCCCGGCCGAGGCATCAAAAAAACGCCCTCGCGGGCGTTTTTCTTTTTTTTGGCGATCACTGGCCGACCAGTTTCTTGATCTCCTCGATCAGCCGCTCCGGGGTCATTTCCTGCTTCGGCAGATAGGCGGTGGCGCCGGCCTTGAGGCCCATCTGGACGTCCTCGGGATCGCCCAGGGCCGAGATCATGATCACGGGGATGTTCTTGAACCGGTCGTCGCTGCGCATGTGCTTGAGCATGCCGTAGCCGTCGAACATGCCCTTCTTTTCGGGCATCATCACGTCGAGGGTGACCAGATCGGGCGAGTATTTCTGGACCGCGTCCCAGCCGTCGGCGGGATTCATCATGCAGACGACCTTGTACCCCTTGGGTTCCAGGATCGCCGTGAACAGGTCCTTGTAGAACGGATCGTCATCGACGCAGAGAATGGTCTTGGCCATAGGTCCGGAATTCGGTCGGATATTGAGTACCAATTCATTATAACCCGGCCTTGCCGGTCGCGCAACGGACAACGGCCGATTTTCCCGGACCGCCGCCGTGGATAACAAAAAAGCCGCGGAATTCCGCGGCTGGCCGTTCAGCGCCGGCCGTACTTCACGCCCAGGTCCTCGGGGCCGAAGCGCATCGGCAGGGCGTCGCCGATGGCCGTGACGAAGATCTCGCCGTTGGCGCCGACGCCGATCAGCCTGACGTCCGGATCGCCGAAGCAGTTCTCCCAGATGATCTGCAGGCAATGCCCGCAGGGCACCGGGACGTCGCGGACATCCGTGACTTGCGGCCCTTTCCGGACCGGCGGCATCGAGAGCGCGAGATCGGCGGGAGCGGCGACGATGGCGATGGTCCCGATCTTGGCCGGACCTTCGCGGGTGACCATCGTGTCCACCGCGTTCTGCTCGGCGTGGGTCGTCTGGGTCCAGCTGCAACGTTCCACGTTGCAGCCGGCGTAGACGCTGCCGGCGGCGCTCCGGATCGCGGCGCCGACCTTGAACTTGGAGTACGGGGCCTGCGCCGAGGCGCGCGCCTCGGCCGCCCACTGCAGCAGGAGCCGGTCGTCGGCGCTCAGTTCGTCGAACGTCAGGACCAGGGATTGCACCGTTCTGATCAGGGTGCTCATGTGGACCTCCTCGGGAACTTGAAAGAGCCGCTCATCTAACCAGCGTCCGCGGAACTTGTCAACGGCCGGAACAAAAAAACGGACCGGTGAACG
>JBAIWZ010000212.1:0-2448 GCA_037916955.1 Acutalibacteraceae bacterium
GGCGTTTCGTCATCGTCTGCGGCGGCGGCGCTCCGGCGCGCGCCTATCAGGCCGCGGCGGCGAAACTGAACCGGCCGACCCGCGACGAGCTGGACCGCGTCGGCATCGCCGCCACCCACCTGAACGCTCAGCTGGTCCGGGTCATGTTCGGCGCGCTGGCGCCGGACCGCATCGTCACCGACCCGCGGCCGTCGCTGCCGGCCGGCAGGCCCGTCATCATCGGCGCCGGCTGGGAGCCGGGCTGTTCGACGGACTACGACGCCGTGCTCCTGGCGAGGAAGTTCGGCGCCCGCACCGTGGTCAATTTTTCCAACATCGCCTACGTCTACGACAAGGACCCCCGCAAGTTCCGGGATGCCCGGCCGCTCCGATCGCTGTCCTGGAAGGAGTTCTGCGGCCGGTTCGGCTGCCGCTGGAGCCCGGGCCTGAACAGCCCGTTCGATCCGGTGGCCGCCCGCGCCGCCCAGAAGAGCGGCATTCGCGTCGTGGTCGCTGACGGCAAGAACCTCGCCAATATCGCCCGCATCATCGCCGGCGGGGACTTCGAAGGCACGGTGATCGGTTGAGAATGGAAGCTGAAGGGGCCGGCCCGGGCCGGCCTTTTTTTGTCGGTCCTTCGGTTGGCCGGCTTTTTTATCTTGATCAAGGCTTTTTTTGAACCGGTCTTGCCCTTATTTTTACTCTCGGTTAAGGTGGCGCTATGGAATCCACTCCCAAAAAGAAGAAGCGCTTTTACCGTTCGCTGGCCGTCTCCGCGGCCGTGCTGGTGCTGGCCGTGGTCGGCACGCTTTTCCTGACCGACTGGAAGAAGCTGACGAGCCGTTCCGAGGACCTGCCGCCGACGATCGACTTCACCTGGACGCCGCTCGGCCCCCTCGATCTGAAGGATTTCCGCGGTTATCTGACGATGAAGGACGACTACGCCCTGGATTTCACCACTTACCGCTTCACCATCGTCGAACTGAACAAGACCGTCGACCTGCCGATCCCCGGCATGATCGGCAAGGAGTACGATTCGCCGATCTCGCTCGCGCTCGTCGCCGACCGCGCCGAATTGGCCGACAAGGACCGGATCACGGTCCGCGTGTCGATCGCCGACGACAAGGGGCAGAAGACCGAGATCGAACGGGTGATCCGCCTCAAACCCCGTCCGAACGTGTTGAACTTGACGGTTGAATGACCGGCTAGTAAGATACCGATACCAACCGATTACCGCAGACAATGGGTCCCGAAAGGGCATAATTCCGCCCGGCGCGGCCGGCGGAGCCCATCGAGGTAAAAGGCTTCTTGGATAGGAGCCTGAAACCGGATGCCGGCCCGATGCTTGGGGCGGCCCCGGAGCCCATTGTCTGCGGCCATCGTGGCCGCGGTTTTTATTACCCCACACCTTTGCGGCGTATCGAATGACGCCTTGAAGGCGTGGGGTCCAAAGGTCGAGAACGGGACTACGAATTATCCCTACCGAATATGGCCAAATTACGAGTCAAGAAAGAATCGGAAGTAGGGCGTTACACGGCCAAACTTGGCGAAGCCAAGTCCGTCGTTCTGGCCGACCTGTCGCAGCTCAAGGTGGCTGATTCCACCGATCTGCGCCGCAAGGCCAAGAGCGCCGAGATCGACATCGTCACCACGAAGAAGACCCTGCTGCGGATCGCCGTCAAGCAGGCGAAAATGTCCGCCGTCGAAGGCAAGGACCTTCCCGGCAGCGTTTCCCTTCTTCTCGCCAAGGGCGACGAGGTCGCTCCGGCCCGGGTCGTCGAGGAATTCCGGAAGACGCACGAGAACCTGAAGGTGCTCGGCGGCGTCCTGGAGTCCAAATGGATGACCGCGGACGAAGTGCTCGCGCTCTCCAAGCTGCCGTCCAAGGAACAGCTCATCGCCACCGTCGTCGGCACCATCCGGGCTCCGCTCTCGGGCCTCGTCGGCGTGCTGCAGGGCAACCTGCGCCAGCTGGTCTACGCTTTGAACGCCATCAAGGATTCTAAATCCGCCTGAAGTCGGAATGAACCGACCTAACACGCAACACTATGTCAGACGAAAAGAAGGTTGTTGAGGTGCCGGCCAAGTTCAAGGACCTGGTCGCGAGCATCGAGAAGATGTCCGTTCTGGATCTGGCCGAGCTGGTCAAGGTCCTCGAGGACAAGTTCGGCGTCTCGGCCGCCGCTCCGGTCATGGCCGTCGCCGCCGCCGCTCCGGCCGCCGCTCCGGTCGAAGAGAAGACCTCGTTCAACGTCGAGATCACCGATTCCGGCGCCAACAAGATCGGCGTCATCAAGGTCATCCGCGAACTGACCCAGATCGGTCTCAAGGACGCCAAGGACATGGTCGACTCCGCCCCCAAGATGCTCAAGGAGGGCGTTTCCAAGGCCGATGCCGAGGCCTGGAAGAAGAAGCTGGAAGAGGCCGGCGCCAAGGTCACCCTGAAGTAATTTCCGGTCGACAGCGAAA
>JBAIWZ010000213.1:0-4333 GCA_037916955.1 Acutalibacteraceae bacterium
CGCACTCGATAGACGAACAACTGACCATCAACCCCGCTATCTCGAGCCGTGTCAGGAAGCGCCCTCCCAGCCGAACCCCTCGCGGCGCCAGCGGCGTCTCAACCATTTTGCTTAGGACGCGCTCGGCCTGCGAGGTCGCCGCACGCGGCGACGGCCTCGCGAAAAGTCCATCGGAATTATTTCGCAAGGTGTCCTGGCGGACCATCCGTCCGATTTGGACGGAAGGCGCGCCAGCGCACCTTGCGAACAAAATCCGCGAGTCCTATCGCGAGGGCACGCGTCGCGAAGCGACGCGCTCGCGTCCCGAGCGCGGCCCACATAAAAATGATCGTGTGACGCGCTAGGCGCCGCAAGCGAGTTCGTTTTCGGAGATTATCCCGAGTCGGACGCGAGGGCGAGGCCCGAATGGGCCGAGTCTCCAAAAACGGACTCGCGCGAAGGCGCCGTCTATGCGGCGCTTGTCCAAATTGCGCCTTTAAGCCGGAAATTCTATGATGATGCATCGATATGAACACCGAGCATTACCTGCTCATCGCCCGGCAGGAAGAAACCCACTTCTGGCACAAGGTCCGGCGCGAGATCATCCGCGAAGCCCTCCTGCGCCATCTCCGGCCGTCGGCCGAGCGCCGCGTCCTCGACGTCGGCTGCGGCCCGGGCGGCAACATCCTGGTGCTCGGCGAATTCGGCCGCATCACCGGACTGGACATCGCCGAACTGCCGCTCAGCTTCGCCGCCACCCGCGGCTTCGCCGAACTGAAGCTGGCCTCGGCCGAGGCGCTCCCCTTTGCCGACGGATCTTTCGACCTGGTCTCCGGCTTCGATGTCTTCGAACACGTGATCGACGACGAGCGCGCTTTCGCCGAAGCGTCGCGCGTGCTCGCGCCCGGCGGACTGCTCGTTCTGACCGTCCCCGCGCACACCTGGCTCTGGAGCCGGCACGACGCGGCTTACGCCCACCTGCGGCGGTACGCCGGCCGCGACCTTTTCGACAAACTCGCGGCCGCCGGATTCCGTCCGGTCGAGAGCAGCCACTTCATGATGCCGGCCGTTCCCGCCCACCTGGTCCGCAAGGCCGTCGACGCCGTGCTGCCGCCGGACGAACACGCCCCGTCCTACGATTTCATCCCGCCGGCGCCGGTGAACGCCGCGCTGACCGCCCTGCTCCGGATCGAAAAGCGGCTGATGCGGGCCGTGCCCCTGCCCTTCGGCAGTTCGCTCCTGGTCGTCGCGCGCAAGGCCTGAAGACATGCCGGCGCCCTTCATCTGGTATAATGGAAACCTATGAATGAAGACCTCAAACAATTCGTCAGATCGTCGCTCGAGATGAAGCTGCCGCGGGCCGACGTCCACAAGGCCCTGGCCGCGGCCGGCTGGAACGAAGAAGAGATCGGGCTGGCGCTCGGACTCTACTCCGAAGTCGCCTTCCCCATCCCGGTGCCCCGGCCCCGGCCATACCTCTCGGCGCGCGAGGCCTTCATCTACATGCTGCTGTTCCTCTGCCTCTACTGGAGCGCCTGGAGCTTCGGGGAACTGCTCTTCGACTTCATCAACCGCTGGCTGCCCGACGCGCTGCAGCAGTACTACGCGACCGACGTCAGCAGCGTCCGCCGGGCCACGGCGTCGCTGATCGTGGCTTTCCCCGTCTATTTCTGGCTGACGATGATGACCGCCGGCTGGATCCGCCGCGACCCGGAAAAGAAGGCCTCCAAGATCCGCAAGTGGCTGACCTATCTCACCCTGTTCGTCGCGGCCGGCGTGATCATCGGCGACCTGATCACCCTGATCTACAATCTGCTGGCGGGCGAACTGACCCTCCGCTTCATCCTTAAAGTCCTGACCGTGCTGCTCATCGCCGGTCTGATATTCGGCTACTACCTATGGGATCTGCGCAAGGAAGAAAAGTGACCTCCGGCAAACCGTCAGGCCTCAGGCTCTTCGCCGGCGTCGTCATCCTGCTCATCGCCGGAGCCGTGGTCGGCGGCCTCTATCTCTCGGGTTCGCCGAGCACGGAGCGCGGCCGCCAGTTCGACAACCAGCGGCTCAACAGCCTGCAGCAGATCGCCTCGGCGGTGGACAATTATTATTACGACAACAACCAGCTGCCCGCTGACCTCGGGATGCTGATGGCGGCCAAAGACCAGATGGTCTACCTGAGCGGCTCGCTGAACGATCCGCAGACCCAGGCGCCTTACGAATACAACCAACTGGGCGGGCCGCGCTACGAACTCTGCGCCGTCTTCGACCTGCCCAGCGAACCGGCCGTCCAGAGCGGCGGCCCGATGAGCGCGCCGGTGGCCATGCCGGCCGGTCCCGGGACGAAATCCGGCACGGTCCGCTCCTGGGACCACGGCGCCGGCCGCGCCTGCTTCCAGCTGAACGCCACCGATCGAGCCGGCGTCGTGCGCTGCAACCTGACCAACCCCTGCCAGTCGGGACAATCCTGCATCGAACTCTCCGCGAACCGGGGCACGGTCTGCGTCCCGCAGGGCAAGGAATGCCTGGCCGCCGGCTGCTCGGGAGACTGCGTCCTGTCCCAGAACTATCCGGCCCAGGTCGTCTGCAACGGCGCGCCGGCCGCCGGATCGGATTGCCGGCTGCTCCAGGACCCGAAGACCGGCAAGGTGGACTGCTTCGGCTGCGCCAACGGCGTCTGCAAGGATCCGCCTGCCGGCTGGAAAGCCTACGCTCCGGCCAAGGACGCCGTGGGCATTCCCTACGCCTGCTTCACGGACACGAACGGCTGCGCCCTGGCGCAGTGATCCCGAAAAAAGAAGAGAGGCCGCCGGCTCCTCGCCGGCGGTTTTTTTGACGCCGGCCGCGAGCATTGACAGCATCTTGCGCCGCCGATAAGTTGACCAAAGTGCTCTTTCGACAACGGAGGTCCGCATGGCTTCAGGCCGAAGCGTTCTGACGTTCCGCTACGGCGTCTTCGATCTGGACGGCACGCTCGTCGACAGCATGGGAGCCTGCACCAAGGTCGTCTGCGAACTGATGAAGGCCTACGGCATCAGCCCGGCCGACACCGCCGCCGCCTATCTCCTGGACACCTGTCTCGGTCTCGAGGACTGCTTCCGCAACATCCTGAACGTGCACGGCCGCCGCTACCGCGACGCGGACATCGAACGGATGTGCCGCAAGTTCAACGTGCTGATCCAGCGCGAGCGGATGGACTTCTTCCCCGGCGCCCGGCGGCTGATCCACCGGCTTCGCAAGCGCGGCCTGACGCTCTTCGTTTCGAGCGGCTCGCCCGACGAGACCGTCAGCCGCCGCCTCGGCTCGGAGCTGGCGCGCGGCATGTTCGTCCGAGTGATGGGCTCGACCGCCGTGCCCAAAGGCCCGGAGCACGTCGAGATCTTCGCCCGCGACCTCGGCCTCACCCCGGCCGAATTCGCCGCGAACGCCTTCATCTGCGGCGACCTCGAGCGCGACATGGCGATGGCCCGCGACTGCGGCCTTTACGCCATCGGCGTCCTCGGCACCATCAGTCAGGAACGCCTGCGCGCCGCCGGCGCCCGCCGCCTGATCAAGAGCGTCCGCGACCTGCTGACCGACCGACCCTGAACCCCGCGACCGGGGTTCTTTTTTTATCCTCGCCCCGCGGGGACTTTTTCATCTCCCCAAAAGGGACTGTCCCTTTTGGGGAGATGGGGGCTGATTTTGGCCTTATTTGTTCCGCAAATTATTAAAGTAAAAAAACCAGCGGGGGTGCCGCTGGCGTGAGACAGAACGTGGCAGGCTAGGCGCCCTTGGGCTTGACCGTGCGCTCGCGCACGACCTCGTCCCCGTCGCCGTCCTTGCCCTTGATCTTGACGTTGATCTTCTCGACCTTTTGCGGGCTGACCCGCTCCTTGGCCTCGTCGATCTTGCCGTCGGCGGCATCCAGCTGCTTCTTGGAGCCGCCGCCCTTGTTGTCGTCCAGGGCTTTCTTGACGCCGTCCTTGACGACCTTCTTGACCTTCTCCGCCGCCTCGCGGTGGGAGGGGTCGCGCGGGTCCTTGGGCGTCACCGTCACATGCACCTCTTCCCGATCCAAGGGCTTCGCGTCTTTCTTCTCGTCGGCCATGGCTGCCTCCCGAGCCGTCGGTGCCGCACCCCCATGGCGCGGAAACCTGGGACATCTTGCCATGCCGGCCGCGCCGTGGCAAGGGTCCGGCCCCCGGTCCGGCAAAGAAAAAGCCCGACGAGCGTCGGGCCGGGAGGCTAGGCCGTAAGCACGATCCAGGCGGTCGGATCGTCGCTCTTCTGGCCGAGCGGCAGGCAGTAGTTCATCGCGTCGATGAGCGGTTCGAGCCGGTCCTTACGGCCGGCGTCGGCGCGCACGGCGGCGCAGAGG
>JBAIWZ010000214.1:0-14475 GCA_037916955.1 Acutalibacteraceae bacterium
GCGTCGATGGCGATGACGCCCAGCTCCGGCTTCTCCTTGCTGCGCTCCTCGGTGGTCACGTAGCCGCGGCCGCGGTCGACGAAGATCTCCATGTCCAGTTCGGCCTTCTTGTCGGTCAGGGTGGCCAGGTGGAGTTCGGGATTGACGATCTCGACCTCGGAATTGCCTTCGATGTCGCCGGCGGTGACCTCGGTCTCGCCCTTGGCCTGCAGGTGCAGGCGGATCGGACCTTCGCCGAACAGGCGCAGGCGGAGGGCCTTGAGGTTCAGGACGATCTCCAGGACGTCCTCCTTGACCCCGTTCAGCGGCGAAAATTCGTGCTGGGCGCCCTTGATCTTGACCGCGGTGACCGCGGCGCCGTCCAGCGAGGACAGCATGACGCGCCGCAGGGCGTTGCCCAAAGTGGTGCCGTAGCCCTGGAAGCACGGTTCCACGACGAGGGTGGCCTTGCGCTCGTTCTCGCCGGGGATTATCTCGATCTTGGACGGAAGGAGGATCTCTTCCATATTATATTGATTTGGTTTGGCGTTCCGACGGCCGTCGGCCGGCCGCGTTAAATGCTATCTGGAGTAGAATTCGACGATCAGCCTCGGATCGAAGCTCTGCTTCAGATCCTCGCCTTCGGGCTTGTTCAGCACCTTGCCGGTCATGGCCTTGGCGTCGAGATTGAGCCAGCTCGGCGGCGTGAGCTTCTCCAGTCGGGCGGCCTCGTTCGCGAACAGCTTGCCCTTGAGGGTCGCGTCCTTGATGGTGATGACCTCGCCGGGCCGGGTCTGGTAGGACGGGATGGTCACCTTCTTGCCGTTGACCCTGACCAGGCCGTGATTGACCAGCTGGCGGGCCATGGCGCGGGACTTGCCGAAGCCGAGGCGGTAGACGACGTTGTCCAGCCGCATCTCGAGCATCTGGACCAGGAAGCTGGCGGTGTTGCCGACGATCTTCTTGGATTTGGCGAAATAGTTGGCGAACTGCCGCTCCTGCAGGCCGTAGAGCTCCTTGGCCTTCTGCTTCTCGCGGAGCTGCAGGCCGTACGGGGTCGGGCGGGTGCGGGAGGTCGGTCCGTGGACGCCCGGCTTGAAATTGCGGCGGACGATCGGGCATTTGGCCGTCAGGCACTTGTCGCTCTTAAGATAAAGCTTCTCGCCTTCGCGGCGGCACTGCTTGCATTTCGGTTCAAGTCTCCTGCCCATAGGTTAGACGCGGCGAGGCTTAGGAGCCCGGCAGCCGTTATGTGGGATCGGTGTAACATCCTTGATCGACAGCACGTTGATGCCGTTGGCGTGCAGGGCCCGGACGGCGGCCTCGCGGCCGGAACCGATCCCGCAGACGAAAACGCTGACCTCCTTGAGGCCGCTGTCGTGGACCTTGTCGCAGACGTCCTTGACGATGACGCTGGCGGCGTAAGGCGTCGACTTCTTCGGACCCTTGAAGCCGACCTTGCCGGCGCTCGACCAGCCCAGCACGTTGCCGTTCAGATCGGTCAGGGTGACGATGGTGTTGTTATAGCTCGCGTGCACGTAGGCGCGGCCGCTCGAAACCAGCTTGACGGCCTTGCGCTTCTTGGTGCGGGCCGGGGCGGCTTTGGCGGGCGCGGCGGCGGCTGCGGGGGCGGCCGGGGCGGCGGTGACGTTCTTTTCCTCTGGCATAAGTGTGATGTAGCGGCGTCAGGTTAGGTCTTGGCCGCCTTGGTGCGACCCGAGCCCATCGTGCGGCGGACGTTGCCGCGCACGGTGCGGGAGTTGGTCTTGGTCCGCTGGCCGCGGGCCGGCAGGCCCTTGGCGTGGCGGCTGCCGCGGTACGAACCGATCTCTTTCAGACGGCGGATGTTGGCCTGGGTGTCGCGGCGCAGTTCGCCCTCGACCCGGAAGTTCTTCTCGATCTCGTCGCGGAGCTTCTTCTCCTGGTCGGCGGGCAGATCGTTGGCGCGGACGTTCAGGTCGATCCCGAGCTTCTTAAGGATCGACACGGAACGGCTGCGGCCGATGCCGTAGATGTACGTCAAAGCGATCTCGATGCGTTTGTTCGGCAAAGTGATGCCGGCGATACGGGCCATAAGCGAAACAATTAACCTTGACGCTGTTTATGTTTGGCCGTCGAACAAATGACGTAGAGACGGTTGAACCGCCTGACGACCTTGCAGTTCCTGCAGATTTTCTTGACCGAAGCTCTGACTTTCATGACGACTCTGGCGCCCGGAGCGCCTTAATATTATAAAACACAACCACCCCATCCGAGGTGGAAGCAGTGTACAAAAAAGGTGCTTTTTTGTCCACTGCCTTACCCGACACCGCCCTGCGGTCAGAATCGATAGACGATCCGTCCTTTGGTCAGGTCGTAAGGCGTCATTTCGACCTTCACTTCGTCGCCGGGCAGCAGCCTGATGCGGTTCATTCTCATCTTCCCGGACAGGTGTCCGAGCATGGTTTGACCGTTATCGAGCCGGATCCGGAACGTGGCGGCCGGCAGGCATTCCTCGACGACTCCGTGCATCTCGATGAACTTCTTGGAGACGTCTTCGGCGCCCGCAGCGTCGGTCTGACCCTGGGTAAATCGCTCAGCCATAACGGCTGAAGTGTAACGGATATTATTAAGCTTAGCAAGGAGCTGTTCTAGGACCTTAAGGCCCAGAGACCCTGCTTTCGCAAAGCCTGGCCATTGTAGCACCAATTCCGACCCTGTCAAGCGAAACACGCCGGCCTCGGGGGCCGGCGCGCTGCGTGTCTGACCAGGTCGGTTTTTTGGCTAAACCAAGACCGCTTTGATGCGGCGGACGCCGGCCGAAGAAGCTTCTTCCTTGAGGATCTTGAAGCCGTGCAGGGCCGACGTGTTCTCGACGTGAGGGCCGCCGCAGATCTCCCGGGAATAGATGCCGGCCGAGTCGTCGCCGATGGTATAGACCTTCACCTTGTTGCCGAGCTTGGCGTACTTGTCCTCGAACAGGCCGATGGAGCCGGCGGCCTTGGCCTCGTCCACGGTCATCATGTCGAAGCGGACGGGCAGGGCGGCGGCGATCTTCTCGTTGACGATCTCCTCGGTCCGCTTGACCTCCTCGGGCGTCATCTTCTTGTCATGCGAGAAGTCGAAACGCAGGCGCTCGGCGGTGATGTTCGAACCTTTCTGCTCGACATGGTTCCCCAGGACCTGCCGCAGGGCGGCATGCAGCATGTGGGTGGCGGTGTGCAGTTTGACCACCTGGTCGGAATGGTCGGCCAGCCCGCCGGAGAACTTCTGCTCGGCGCCGGCGCGCGAATCGGCCTGGTGCTTCTGCTGGGCGGCGGCGAACTCCGCGGCGTTCACTTTCTTGCCGAGGACCTCCTCGGTGAGCTCGATCGGAAAACCGAAGGTCTCGTAAAGATAGAACGCGGTCTCGCCGGGGATCTCTTCGGCGCGGACATACTTGTCCTTGAGCTTGCTGGCCTCGGCCAGGCCGTGCTGGAGCGTCCGGCTGAACTTGTCCTCCTCGCCGTTAAGTTCCGCCGCGATCCGCTGGCGGTTATTGGACAGTTCGGGGTAGACGTCGGCGTAGAGGCCGACGACCTTGTCGGCGACGGTCGCGGTGAAGAAGCCCTGGATGCCGAGTTGGCGGCCGTAGCGGACGGCGCGGCGGATCAGCCGGCGCAGGATGTAGCCCTGGTCGACGTTCGAGGGGCTGACGCCGCGCGGGTCGCCGAGAATGAACGCGGCGGCCTTCAGATGATCGGCGACGATCCGCATCGCCCGGGTGATCTCGGCGTCCTCGCCGTAGCGGCGGCCGGACAGCCGTTCGATCTCGGCGAACAGCGGACGGAAGAGCTCGGTGTCGAAGACGGTCGGCATGCCCTGCAGGATCATGGCCGTGCGCTCCAGGCCCATGCCGGTGTCCACGTTCTTCTGCTTGAGCGGCTCGAACTTGCCGTCGGCCGTCTTCGAGTACTGCATGAAGACGTCGTTCCAGATCTCGACGTAGCGGCCGCAGTCGCAATTCGGATGGCAGGCCTCGCTCCCCTTCCAACCTGACGCGTGTTCCGTCGGCGAAGCCAGATTCAGCGTGTCGAAGAACATCTCGGTGTCCGGACCGCAGGGTCCGGTCTGGCCGGCCGGGCCCCACCAGTTCTTGGATTTCGGATAGGTGAAGACGCGGCGCGGCGAGGCGGCGTCGATGCCGGCCTTGCGGAAGCAGGTCGTCCAGATGGCGGCGGCCTCGTCGTCGCGCGGCGCGTCGGCGTCGCCCTCGAAAACGGACACGTAGAGCCGCTTCGGGTCCAGGCCGAGTTGGTCCCGGCCGGTCAGGAAATCGAAGCTCCACTCGATCGCCTCTTTCTTGAAGTAATCGCCGAGCGACCAGTTGCCGAGCATCTCGAAGAACGTCAGGTGGCGGTTGTCCCCCACCTCGTCGATGTCGCCCGTGCGGATGCACTTCTGGGCGCTCGTGAGCCGCGTGCCTTCCGGATGGGGCTCGCCGAGCAGGTACGGCACGAGCGGGTGCATGCCGGCCGTGGTGAACAGGACCGTCGGGTCGTTCTCCGGGATCAGCGAAGCCGACGGGATGACCGCATGGCCCCGCGCGCGAAAAAATTCCAGGTATTTGGATCGGATCTCGTTCGCCGTCATACGGGAGATATCTGATCTGAACAACGCGGCGGAGCCAGACACCTCGCGACCTTAAGTCGCTCGCTGTCAGGCACCGCGGATGGCTATTGGACGCTGCAGCGGCCGCTCAGGTCGCCGATGCACTTGTATTTGGCCTCGGAGCCGTTCAGGAAGATCTTGAAGTTCGGCTTGAGGCGTTTGATGGTCTGTTCGAGCTGTTCCTTGATCCGGGGGTCGTCGCAGGTGCCGCCGGACTTGGGCAGGCCGGAGAGCCAGACCTCGGTGGTCACGCCGTCCGTGCTCTGGATCTTGTCGACCTTCAGCGTGGAGAAGGCCAGGGCGGTGTAGAAGCCGTGGTAGTTGGTGTCCTTGACCGCGAGCAGCGAATTCAGCGCGTCCTTGAGCGTGTCGCCGGAATCGGATTCGCGGGGCACTTTGACGAAGGCGACCTTGTCGTTGCAGCCGAAGGTCTCGCCGAGCTGGGCGTCCTTCGGGGCCGCCGTGCCCTCGGTCAGGACCAGGGCGACGGTCATCTCGTTGGCGACGCTCTCGGTCTGCTCGTTGGCCTTGGCGTTGGCGTCCGAAGTCACCTGCTTGGCCTTGTTCAGGGCCTCGATCGGCACGGCGACGGGCTGGACGGCGGCGTTGCCGAGTTCGTTGCCGGCCCGGTTGACGGACTGCAGGCAGCCGGCCCCGGCCAGGACCAGGACGGCGGCCGCGGCGGCGAAATAGATGGCGGAAACGATCTTGTTCTTCATACGAGGCGTGAAGAATTCCTGTCAGGAAAGAATATCCCAACGGCGATGATTCGGCAATCCGCAGGCAGCGGAAGAAATATAAGGCGCTCCCTGCCGCCGCCGCTGAGCCGGCCTGGCCGCCGGCCGGCCGCTGGAAAGAAAAACTCCGGCGAGAACCGGAGTCGGAAGAGGGCTAACGCGGCTCGGGCAGGTCGAGGACCTTCTCGCGGAGCTGCCAGGCGACCCAGAGCCAGGCGGCGGCGAGCAGCAGGTCGAGCGGACCGAGGCCGCGGGGCAGGAAGGCGCAGACCAGGTGCTTGGCCGCGAGCGGCAGGCAGAGCCCGGCCGCGGCCCAGCCGCAGAGGCGGGCCCAGTCGAAGCGGCGGCGCCAGCCGAGCAGGAGCATGGAGCCGTAGGCGGCGGCGAAGACGGCGATCAGGACGAAACCGACGATGTGCAGAGCGTGCAGGAGCATCTCTGACCTCCAATGAACGGACCGTCAGGCGATGTTACGGCATCCCGGGTTCCGCCGCAAGGCCGCGGGCGGTCCGCGGATAAAAAAATCCGGACGCGGGGGTCCGGAAAGGCTGGTTCAGGCCAGCAGCTTGAGGAACTGGTAGTCGCGCCAGGCGAAGTAGGCCCAGAGCGCGGCCATGAGGAGCGCCGTCGGATCGCCGAGGACGCCGACGGCCAGGTGCGCGACGGTCAGGAGCGACGAGGCGACGAACGAGATCCTGGCCGTCAGCCTGGCCTTGCGAACCTGGCCCTTGGCCGCCTGGCTGCGGCAGAGCATGCCGGCCAGGAAAGCCACGATGAAGAGCGGGAACGACCAGCGGATGATCAGGCTCAGCAGGACGAGCAGCGGGTTCATTTCGTCTCCTCCTTCTTCTCGGCGGGACCGGGATCGGGCTCGATCTCGATCGTCACGATGCAGTCCAGGACCTCATGAAGCAGGTCGAGGAACCGGAACTCGTAGAACGCGAGGACGCCGCAGACCGGCAGCATGAACAGCGAGAAGAAGTCGCCGCTCCGCACCAGGATGAGGCCGAACATGACGGCGGACAGCGCCAGGGCGCAGAACGCCGCGGTGGACAGGCGCATCGCCTCCTCGAACAGGTCGAAAGCCAGACGTTTGCGGGACATCGCGCGGAGCACGAGGCCGCAGGCGAAAAGAACCAGGACGATTGCCGCAAGGATCATGACCAGCATCGTTATCTCCTTTTGCCGGCGAACGGTTCAAAGCGGTGATCTGAGCTTAGTTGACGGAGAAGATATGGTCAATCCGCGGCTGAACGGCCTTCTTCGCCCGCCCTGAAAAAGAAAACCGCACCTGAACGGTGCGGTAAGGATCAGCCCCGGGCGGGCTGATCAGGACGGCTGTGGTCGGCCAGCTCGCCGATGCTGAAGCGGCCGGTGGCGAAGAGAACGCCCTGGACGAAGCCCAGGCCGAGGAAAGCTCCGTCGCGATCGGCCGCGGCGAGGCAATCCTCCATCGCGGTCAGGACCGCCGAACAGGCGCCAAGCGTTCCCTCGACGGCCGCGATTCCGTAGATGCAGCCGCGGATGAACCCGACCCAGCGCAAGGCCTTGTCGCGGCGGCCCTGGGCCAGGAAGGCGTCCATCTGGTCGAGCATCTGGCTGCAGTGCCCGAGGACGGACTCCGCTCCGGTCGTCTTCTTCTCGAGGCCGAAATAGACCGGCTTGACGCCCATGGCCGTGAAGAACTGCCGCATGTCGGCGACATACCGCGCCGCGTCGAAGGGGCGGGCGCCGCCGGTCGGTCCGGTCGCGCGGTCGAAGTGCGCAGGCTGGTCGGTGGCGCTGTTCGCGCCCTCGCCGGCGATGAAACTGCGGTAACGGCCGATGACCTCGCGGATCTTGTTGTCGTCCATGTCCTATCTCCTATTTCCAAGGTGCGCTGCGGCGGCGCGCGGCCGCCGGAAGTCCAGACGATGTTAACGTCGGCGCCGGGCCGCGTCAAACCGCGGCGGCGATGACGGCGCCGCCCAGGCAGACTTCCTTGTCATAAAAAACAACGAACTGGCCGGGCGTGACGGCGCGCTGGGGCTTGGCGAAGCGCACCAGCAGGCGCCCCGGTTCCGGCGCGGACACGACCGCGGACTGCAGGGGCTGGCGGTAGCGGATGCGAGCCCGGCAGCGGAGCGGCAGCTTCGGCGGCTTGCCGGCGATCCAGTGCGGCTCCTCGGCCTCGAGCGCCCGGGCGAACAGTTCCGGATGGCCGCCGCCGCGGGCGACGATGACCGCGTTGCGGCGCGGGTCCTTGTCCACGACGAAATACGGCTCGCCGCCGCCGAGGTCCAGGCCGTGCCGCTGGCCGATGGTGAACGGCGCCATGCCCTGGTGCCGGCCGACCACCCGGCCGTCGACGGTGACGATCGGTCCCGGCCGGCGGACGATGCCCCGCTCCAGGAACGTCTTGAGGTCCACCTTGCCGATGAAGCAGATGCCCTGGCTGTCCTTCTTGTCCGCGGTCGGCAGGCCGAACTCGCGGGCGAGCCGCCGCACCTCCGGCTTGAGCAGGCCGCCGACCGGGAACAGCGTCCGCGACAACTGCGCCTGGTCGAGCTGGTGCAGGAAATACGACTGATCCTTGTTCGGGTCGACGCCGGCCAGGAGCTTATAGGCGCCGCCGCGGCGGGCCGGGGCGCCGATCCGGGCGTAATGGCCGGTGGCGATCAGGTCCGCGCCGGCCTCGAGCGCGCGCTTCAGGAACAGGTCGAACTTGACCGCCTTGTTGCAGAGCACGTCGGGATTCGGCGTCCGGCCGGCCTGATATTCGCGGAACAGGTAGCCGACGACGGCTTCGCGGTATTCTTTTTCGAAATCGAAGGTCAGGAACGGGACGCCCAGCTTGGCCGCCACGGACTCGGCGTCCCGACGCTCGGCGCGCCAGGCGCAGGCGCCGGTCAGCGGATCCTTGGTATCCGACCAGTTCTTCATGAAGGCGCCGGTCACCCGGTGTCCCTGGCGCACGAGCAAAGCCGCGGCGACGCTGGAATCGACGCCGCCGGACATGCCGACGATGATGCTTTTTTTCGACCGTTTGGCGGCCATAAGAGGATAAACTATCATCTTGCGGCCCGGCCGGCAATGGCCCCGGCCGGCGGCCGGACCGCGATTGACAATCGGGGTATCGGCGGGTACTTTGCCGGCCATGGCTCTTTGCGAAAAGGAAACGCCATGACCGCCCTGTTAGCCACCCTGTCCGGAGCTTCGGGCTCCGGCAAGAGTTCATACTGCCGCGAGGTCATGCGGCGCGAACCGGCCGTCCGCCTGGTCGCCAGCCTGACGACCCGCGCGCCGCGCTCGGGCGACCTGCCGGGCGAATACCGGTGCCTGTCCGGACCGGACTTCGACCGGCTCGCGCCCGGAGACCTGCTCTGGTCGATCGGGATACACGGCCACCGCTACGCCACCGCCCGCCGCGCGCTCGAAGAAGCGCTGGACGGAACGGACCCCTCGATCATGCTGATCGCGCCGGACCGCGTCGCGGCCCTGCGCGAGATCGTGGCCGGCGAGCGCGGCGGCTGCGGCCGGCTGCGGCACTTCTTCTGCTGCGCGCCGGACGACGCGGAGCTGCGCCGCCGGCTCGAACGCCGGCGCGGGCGCGGCGACGCCGTCGACGAGACGGAGACGGCCCGCCGCATCGAGGAGTGCGCCGGCTGGGAGGCCGAGGCCCGGATGTCCGGCGTCCCGTACGTCTTCCTGCCCGGTTGTCTCTCCATCGCCGTGGCGGCCGACCGCATCATCGGCGCCCTGAGGGACGGCTGAGTTCTTCCCGCGGCCGCGGATCGCAGCCGCGGTTTTTTTTATTTGCCGCGGCGGACCGGACGGCGATAAAAAAAGACCCGGAGTTCCGGGTCGGAAAGAACTTTCAGCCGCCGCGAATGGCGGCGAGGCGGCGCTCGAAGGCGTCGAGGATGGTCTCGAGCAGGGACGTGGCCGTCTCGGCTTCCGTCTCCTTGGAGGAGTCGTGCCAGCACATGGACGGATTGAGGCCGCAGTCCAGGCGGTCCCAGACGCGGCGGTGCGCGTCGAGCAGCTCGGTCAGCGTCTTCGGGTTCATCGTCTCGCCGTGCTTCTTGACGATGGCCCGGGCCAGCTCGCGCTGGATGGCGACCTCGGGCGAAGCGACGAGGCAGACGTGGAGATCGAACATCTCCTCGTTCAGGGAGAGCAGGTAGTAGCTCTCGATCGCCTGCCGTTCGGCCTCGCTGATCACGCCGCGGGCCACGTAGTGGTCCATGCGGACGACGCCGTCCATGTTGCCGCGATCGAGGATCGCGACGTGGAAGCTGCGCTGCAGCGGACCGCAGCAGAGCTCGCGGACGCGGGACAGCGCGTACTCGGCGGTCTGGAAGTTGTACTGCGGCTCGAGGCGCTTGGTCCACTCGACGACCTCGGCGCCCTCGGTCGGCGTCGAGACCGACCAGCCGTTGCGCTTGAAGGAGTGCTTGATCATCTCCTTCATGGTCGACTTGCCGGACTTCGGCGTGCCGAACAGCTCGATGATGAAGGGGCGGTCGACCAGCGACTTGCGGTCGCCCGAGGGGTCGAAGCGGCTCAGCATCTCGGCCGCGGCAGTTTCAAAGAGCTTTCGTTCCATCGGAAACCTCCGTGGTCGATGCCTGACAGAACGCGAGCATCTTACTACCTGTACCCGCAAATGTTATCCACAGATAAGGCCGGCCGGCGCCTGACCAAAAAGGACGGCCTGAGGCCGTCCCCGGATCGCCTTTTTCAGAGCCGATAGCGCACGTAAGGATTGCCCCGGCGGCAGCGCGCGGCGACATACATCGTCCGGCGCGCCGGGTCCATGACGATCGAGGCCAGCGTCGTCGCGGCGGTCTCCTTCCGATTGAAATAAAGTATCTTGCCCGATTCCGAAGCCAGCACCGACTTCAGGTACGCGAGCGTGTAGCGGCCGGCGCGGCGGCGCAGCAGGTAGTCGAGGCTGGCGAAACGGATCAGCGAACTTCTGGTCGGGTCCTCGTCGCGGACGTCGATCTGCGGCAGGCGGATGTGGTTGGTATGGACCAGCGCGTAGTTCTGCCCGATGTCGGCGGATGCCGTCTGCTTGTAGGTCGCTTCGATGAAGGTGGCGCGGTCCTCGCGGCTGGAGACGACGGTGACGTTGCCGGCCACGGCGCGGGGCGAGGCCGCGAGCGTCCGGGCGACGTCGGCGACCGACCGTCCGGCCAGGGTGTCGCGCAGGAAAAAATTCTTGGGGATGCCGCGGCGGCGCGGCGGAAAGCGCAGCGAATTGTTGGACACCGCCAGGCCGGCTGCGTTGATGCCGCAGGCCGAGCCGGCGAGCGTGCCGGGGTAGCTGAGGCTGAGGAAGGCCGGACGTCCGTTCGGCTCGGCCCGGACCAGGACCATCCGGTCGTGGTAGCGGCCGATGTAATCCTCGCTGTGCAGCAGGAGCAGCCGGCCGCGCAGCCGCACGGCCGCGGTCGAACACTTGTCCCAGCCGCCCCAGGTGTCCAGGAGTTCCTCTTCCGCCGAAAACACGGCGATGTCCGCGAAGTCGAGGCCGCTGCCCTCGGCGATGCCGCGGATCTCGGCGAGATACGAGGGATAGCGCCGCCGGACGTACGGCAGGAAATTCCGGAAGACGTAGCGTTTGATGAAACCTAGGCCGTGGCGCGTCTCGCGCTCGTAAAAGGCGGCGTTGGCGGCGACGAGCTCGCGGAGGATGCCGGCGCTGGCGCGGCCGATGTCAACGCCGATCTCGCGGCCGCTGCCTCCGGTCCTGACCTGGATGAATTCGCGCATAAACGCGGGGTCAGCTGATCTTGGAATCGAACCAGACGGCCAGTTCGTCGAGCAGGTCCGGCCGGGCGGAGAACATGGAAGTGCCGTGTCCGGCGCCCCGGTACTCGCGCAGGACGGCGTCCGGCTTGATGGCGGCGAGCTCCCGGTCGGTCCGGAACGAGAGTTCGTCCTCGGCGCTGGCGGCCAGGAACAGGGACTGGTTCGGTCCGAAGCGCCTCACTTTGTCTGGCGTGGTCACGCCGCGGTAGTCGAGTCCGGGCGACAGGGCGGCGACCGCCGGGACCTCGCGATGTTCGCCGCCGTAGCCGATGGCCAGGTTCGCGCCGATCGAGGCGCCGGCGACGCCGAGCCGGTCGCGGCCGATCCCCAAAAATTCGACCAGCCAGTCGGCGGATGCCTCGACGTCCAGGCGCTTGGCCTGGTGGTCAGCGTCCTCGAACAGCTTGTAGTCAAGCCGGCCGGCCGGACCCTCGATGCTCCGTCCGTGGCCGCGCAGATCGATCGCCAGGACCAGGAAACCGCGGGCCGCGAGCCTTTCGGCCAGGTCGCGCCAGCTCTCCTTGGTGGCCGGCATCATGTGCAGCAGCAGGACGGCGCGCCGGCTGTCGGCGGCGCCGTAAAGATCGCCGCTGATGGTGACGCCGTCGGTGGTAACGATCGAGACGCTCTTGGACATAGGGTCGGGCGGGCAGCGGCGAGGGAACCGAAAACTCACTGGATCCGATCGGGCAGGGCGGCCCGGCGCGCGTAGTAATCGGTCAGGAACTGGTCCACGACGTCGGCGCCGATGAGGTAGCCGAGACTGCCGCCGATCTCGCCGCGGGCGGCGGCCGTCGGCACGCCGATGTAGACGCCCGTACGGTCGAAGGCGGCGCCGCCGGAAGTGCCGCTGTCGATCAGGGCCGAGGTCTTGATCAGTTCGTCGCCCACCCGGCCGCTGACCACGCCCTGGGTGAAGGTGAAGGTCTCGGCGCCCACGCCGGGATAACCGGCGATGAAGACGGAGTCGCCGAGGGCCAGGCCCTTGGCCGTGTCCGAGGCGGTCTTCAGGGAGATCGCCGGGAATTCGGCCGGCAGGGGCTGGCCGTCGAGCCGTTCGACGATCTGCATGACGGCCAGGTCGGTCGCCCGGTGCACCGCGGCCGTGGCGGCCACGAATTCGATCCGCGGCGGCAGGTGCAGGTCGGTGGTGAAGCCGACGCCGCAGAATTTGATCAGCGAGCCGTCGTCGCTCTTCAGGTTATGGACGTTGGTGACGATCAGGCCGGCCTTGTCGATCACCGTTCCCGAGCCGGTGTAATAGACCTCGCGGTCGACGTTGTCGACGCAGACCAGTTCGACGATCGAGCCGACGACCTTCTCGATGGCGAAGGGCGCGGCGCCGGAGGCCGGTCCGGCTTGCAGCGTGTCCTGCTTGAGGGACAGTTCGCTGAGGCGCTTTTCGAGCAGCGTCTTGTCCATGCGGTCGGACGCCTCGATGCGGGCCATGCGTTTTTCCAGCACCGCCTGCCGGGCCGCCAGCTGGTCGTTCAGATGCTGAAGCTCGGCTTCGCGGTCGCGGTCGGCGACGAGGCGCCAGCCGAGGATGGCCAGGAAGACAGCGGCGCTGATGCCCAGCGCGAAAACGAGCCGGCGGCGCCTGAACTGCGGGTTCGGTGCTGGAGCGTCGGGCATATCAGAATTTCACGACCTGGCCGGGCTTGATGGTCTTGGCCCCGGGTCCGGCCTTCTCTTCGGGCGCGGCCGGAGGAGCCGCCGGCTTGGGCGGTTCGGGACGCGGCTCGGGCCGGGCCTCCCGTTTGGGCGGTTCAGCCGGACGCGGCGGTGCCGACTCGGGTTGCGGAGCGGCCGGCGGACGGGCCGGCGCCGTCGGACGCTGGGCCGGCGGCTGCGGCGGCCTGGCCGCAGGCGGCTTGGGCGGACGATGATCGCGTTTCGGCTCGCGGGCCGGCGCGGCTTTCGGCTGGTGTTGATGTTCAGGCCGTCTCGCCGCTTCCGGGCGCTTCGGCACGGCCGGCGCGGGGACCGGCGCCGGTTCTTCCTTTCTCGGCGGCTTGCCGAGGCCGATATCCACCAGGCCGACCCCGGCCTGGCTGCGCGGCACGAGTTCGGGCGCGGGTTTTTCCTCCTCCTCGACGGCGCTTTCCGGACCTTCCTCCTCGATCACTTCCGGCTCCTCGCCGCTGGGGATCTTCTTGCCGAAAAGCGACGACAGCGAGACCGGCGCGACCTCGGGAGCGGGCGCGGCGGCTTCGGCCGGCTTGGGCGGGGCCTTGGGCTCCGTCCGGACCGGCGGCGCGGCCTTCGGCGGCCGGGCGGCCGGGGGCGGACCCTCGGGCCGGGTCGGACGCAGCGGCGGGCGCGGCGGCGGCGCTCCCCCGCCCCGCTTCTTCTGTTCCTCCATTTCCAGGCGGCGCTTCTCCAGGTCTTCCTTGCAGAACCACGGCCGCGACCAATCCGGTTCGAAATTCAGCTTCTGGATCTTGCCGCAGACCGAACAGGCGATCTCGAACTGGGGCTTGTCCTTCTTCGCTCCGAAGCCGGACGGCGCCAGCTCGGCGATCTGCGGCGAGCTTGCCTCCAGGGCCTTGAGCTTGGCTTCCATCGCCTCTTCCTCTTCGGTCTCGACGGTCAGCACCGCGCCTTCGTCGCTCGTGCCCATGCCGCTCCAACGGATGACCTTCTCCTCGATCTTGTCGCGCGGCGTGGCGTAGCGCTCGCGCGAGACCTTGATCACCTTGTCCTCGCTGCCGGTGCGCTTGGCGATCGGCGGCAGGGTGGTCGCCGAGAACGGCTCGGACGCGGCGCCGTCGATCATCAGCTTGAGGTAGATGTCGTACTTGCCGAGGTTGACCAGGTCCTCCGGCGTGAAACGCGGCGCGAACTCGGTCTCCATGAAGTCGGCATCGGCCGCGCCGACGCGGAAGGCGATGATCGTGCCGACGTTGCCGAAGATGGCGTCACGGACCTCCTCCTCGAGCTGTTCGATGTACTGGTGGGCGACGATCAGGTTCAGGCGGTATTTTCGGGCCTCGGACAGGATGTTGGCGAACGAGGTGGTGGCGAAGTTCTGGAACTCGTCGACGTAGAGGTAGAAGTCCTGGCGGTCCTTTTCCGGCATGTCGACGCGCTCCATGGCTGCGAGCTGCAGCCGGGTCACGATCATGCCGCCGAGCAGCCGGGAGTTCTCCTCGCCGATCAGGCCCTTGGCCAGGTTGAGGATCAGGATCTTGCGCTGATCCATGATCTCGCGGATGTCGATGGTCGACTTCACCTGGGCGACGATGTTCCGGATGATCGAGGCCGAGAGGAACTGGCCGACCTTGTTCTGGACCGGGGCGATGGCCTCGGTGCGGTACTTCTCCGAGAA
>JBAIWZ010000215.1:0-2248 GCA_037916955.1 Acutalibacteraceae bacterium
CGTGGAGTTCATCAACCGGATCCGGACGATGGATCCGAACGAGCTGAACCGGCTGATCGTCAAAGAGGCCGGCGAAGAGCTGGCGGCTTTCTTCCTCCAGTATTCCGCCAGCCTGATCGCCCGGGACCCGAACCGGATCCTGGAGAACGCCTCCTCGCTCATGCTGATGGGCTACCTCATCCGAGCCGACGAGGACCGGCGCTGCTCCGTGACCGACCTGCCGGCCGGCTGCTGATACCCGCCGCGTTCCATTCCGATCCCGCCCCGGCGGGATCTTTTTTGTTTGCGGGCCATGCCGTCGAGCCGGTCGCAAACAAAAAAGCCCCGCGGAGCAGCGGGGCTTGGACTTACGGCTGCTTGAGGCAGTCGTGCACCAGGCAGAAGGCCTGGATGTCGTGACGGGTGATGGTGTCGCTGTTGTCGCCGGCCAGCCAGAACATGAGCGCCTTGGTGTCGTCGGGCACGTGGCCCAGGCCCAGGAAGTGGCCGAACTCGTGCGTGGCGGTCTGGCGGAACAGGCCTTCGTTGAGGACGCCGTCATCGCCGCACATGGCGAAGCGATAGAGGATGACGTGGCCCCAGGTGCCGTAGCCGATGACGCTGGCGCCCTCTTCGCCCTCGTCGATGAAGTCGTAGTCGGCGTCCTTCTCGCCGCGGTAGACCACGCTCTCGGAGCCGCCGAGATCGTCCGGGTGGAATCCGTCGGGGTCGTCGTAGACGCCGCGGTAGACCAGGATCCGGTCGATGCCCAGGTACTCGCGGCCGACGGCGTTCCACTTCTCGGCCGAGTCGAGGATCATCTGGCGCTCTTCCGGCGACCAGCGGCTCTCGACGTAGAACTCGCGGGGCAGCGGCGGAGCGCAGGCCGAGGTCAGCAATGCCGCGGCCGACAGGGCCAGCAGGACGGCTACCAGACGCGCGCGATGCCGAGCCATAGCTGGCCTCCGAGTGCGGCTTCCTTGTAGATCGGCCGGGCCCAGTCGCCGTAGCGTCCGATGACGCTGGTCGGGTCCGGCAGGTACGCCCGCCAGTCGAGAGTGAGCCAGAGCCGGTCCGTGAGCCTCACGTCGAGGCCGCCGCCCAGGGTCAGGTCCCAGGTCCGGCCGACGCGGCCGACCGAGACCGGCTGGACCATGTTCCAATGGACGCCGGGGTCGCCCAGGTGCACGCGCACCCGGTCGCTCCGGTAGACGTCGCAGAGGACGTTGACGCCGAGGCCGATCGGCACGACGAAGTTCAGCTCCAGGCCGAGCGGCGAGTTCAGCGGGAAGCGGAAGCGCTGGGCCAGTCTGACGCTGAGCGGCAGGGTCGTGCCCGGTTCATACAGGTTCGCGCCGATGAGCCCGACGGGCCCGCCGCCGCCAAGGAGGGTCTGCGTTTCGAATTTGGACTGGTTGACATCGGGGTGCCGGTTTTCCGTTTCCGCCAGGCAGCGGCCGGAAATGACCAGCGCCAGAATGACGGTCGCGTTGCGGAATAAGCGCGCGGCTCGCATGACACACCATCCTATTTACAGCGGGTTGAAAAGAGCTACTGCTTGAAAGTACGCCCGGGGTCAAAAAAGTCAACGTCCCGCGCCGCCGCGAAAAGAAAAAGCCGCCAAACGGCGGCTTCAATCGTCGGTCAGAACGCGGCTCGCGTCGCCGATCCGCAGAGCGGGTGGAAGGCGGACTCCGGGATCCAGTGAAGCCAGACCCGACGGCCTGTCCATCGGCCGATGCAGGGCACGACCGGAGCGAAGCCGAGGCTTGAGCCGGGCAGGTCGATAAAGTGGCCCTCATGCACCATCCGCGGGAACTGGATGAAAAGAGCCATTCCCTCCAGCGCGGTCAGGCAGACCTCGTTCGGCCCGAGAGTCTCGCGGCAGGACTTGGGCGTCCGTCCGAGGTTGCGCCGTCCGTCCTGGCACCAGATCCAGTACATGCCGTCAGTCCGGTACCGCTGGCCGTCGACGAAGGTCCGTTGGTCGCCCATGAATCCCACGCCGACGAGCCGGCAGGCGTCCCACAGTCCGATACCGCGGTCAACGAGGACCGGCAGGTCGAACCGGCCCTTGGCCCAATGCGGACACGGCGGCAGGGGCGGCACGGTCCTTAGATAGGAGAAGTAGTCATCGGCCGCGGACCAGCGAAGCGACCAGAGGCGCTCGGCTTGTTCGTACCTTATGATCGAGAGTTCGAACTCCTCGACGGTTTCGAGTCGTGCGCGCACGGCCCACCTCCCGTCCGTCACGAGTGACGAACGAGCC
>JBAIWZ010000216.1:0-2173 GCA_037916955.1 Acutalibacteraceae bacterium
AGCACCTTTTCGGCGCCCCGCGCAGCCGGGCGTCCCGCGCCTCCCTGGCGTTCATTTCGGCGGAGAACCGGTCCCGGGTGACCCACATCAGCGTCCAGGATCTCGGCCGGCGGGTCACCGACCTGACCGAACGCCGCGGCCGGGCCGCGGCCGGCGCGAAGATCGACTGGCTGGAATGCTGTCTCGGCGCCGCTTTCGCGAAAGCCGGGACCGCCACCTCCCTGGCCGGCGCCGGGGCCGCGGTCAGCCACAGTCTGGTCTTCGTCGGAGAGGGCGGCCAGCGGTTCGACCTCCGCCAGTCCGCCGTCCACGACGCCGCCGCGACCGTCTCCCGCCTCGATTCCCGCGGCGTGCTGCTCGATTCCGCGGCCGCGGTCTACCGCAGCCTGATCGACATCGGACCCGGACGGCCGGGTTGCGACGGCCGGCAAAAAGAGGATACACTGCTCCTTGGAGACGGCGCTTCGGTGAGCGCCCTGCCGGCCCTCCGGACCGGCACCGACGACGTCCGCTGCGGCCACGCGGCCTCGAGCGGCCGTCTTGACGAAGACAGGCTGTTCTACCTGATGTCGCGCGGTCTCGACCGGCGCGCCGCCACCCGGCTCGCCGTCGAGGCGTTCCTCGCGCCGCTCATCGCCGCCATGAAGGGATCCGGCCTGGAGGAAACCGCCTCCTGCCTGATCGCCAAACGATTCGCCGCGGCCCAGGAAGAATGCCGAAAATGACCATTATGTTCGACGCGAAAAAGATCCGAAAAGATTTCCCGATGTTCCGCCGGAAGGCCAGGACGCCTTTCGTCTACCTGGATTCCGCGGCTTCGTCGCAGACGCCGGAGTCCGTGCTCAAGGCCATGGACGCCTTCTACCGCGAGTGCCGGGCCAACGTCCATCGGGGCATGTATCCGGCCAGCGCCGAAGCGACCGACCGCTTCGAGGCGGCCCGCCTCCAGGTGGCCAGATTCCTGAATGCCGCTCCCGAGGAGGTCATTTTCACGCGGGGCGCGACCGAAGCCCTGAACCTGCTGGCCTACGCCATCAGCAAGCGGCTCGGCCCCGGCGACGAGGTCGTCCTCTCGATCATGGAGCATCACAGCAACCTGGTGCCCTGGCAGCAGCTGGCCAAACAGCGCGGCTTCGCCGTTAGGTTCATCGGCCTGACGCCGGATTCGACGCTCGACCTGGAACAGGCGAAGGCCCTGATCGGTCCGAAGACCAGGGTCGTTTCGGCCATGCACGTCTCGAACGCGCTCGGCACCGTCCTGCCGGTCCGCGAACTGGCCGCCCTGGCTCACAAGAACGGCGCGCTGATGATCGTCGACGCGGCCCAATCCCTGGCCCACCGCCCGGTCGACGTCAAGGAACTCGGCTGCGACTTCCTGGCTTTCTCCGGCCACAAGATGTTCGGTCCGACCGGCATCGGCGCGCTCTACGGCCGCCGCGCCGAACTCGAAAAGCTGGACCCGTTCATGTACGGCGGCGACATGATCCTGGAGGTGAGCAAGGAGGACGCGGTCTGGAACGACCTGCCCTGGAAATTCGAGGCGGGAACGCCGAACATCGCCGGCGCCATCGGCCTGGGCGCGGCCGCCGAATACGCCGCGGCGCTGGGACCGAAACGCGTCGCCGCCCACGAAAAGGCGCTCGTCGACTACGCCATGAAGAAGATCGGGGCCGTCACCGGCTGCCGCGTCTTCGGACCGCCCGCCGGCGTCGAACGCGGCGGCGTGGTCTCTTTCGCCGTCGGCGACATCCATCCGCACGACCTGACCAACATCCTGGCGAGCGCCGGCGTCTGCGTCCGCGGCGGCCACCACTGCGCCATGCCGCTCATGCGCGAACTCGGGCTGCCGGGCACCACCCGCGCCAGCTTTTCTGCCTATAACGACAGGTCCGACGTCGACGCGCTGGTCGAAGCGATCTGGAAAGCGAAGAAGATCTTCGACGTATGAAGCGCCCCGCGCGGAAAACCGGACCGGCCGCCAAGCCGGTGACCACCGACATCGAGGCGATGTACAAGGAGAACATCCTCGACCATTACCACCGGCCGCACAACTTCGGCCGGCTGGCCGGCGCCACGCTCAGCCGCCACGAGGCCAATTTCAGCTGCGGCGACGACGTCGAGCTGTTCATCAAACTGGACGCGTCGGGCCGGGTGGCCGAGGTCGGCTTCGCCG
>JBAIWZ010000217.1:0-2507 GCA_037916955.1 Acutalibacteraceae bacterium
CCGACCATGATCACCGACTCGGTGTCGGCGCCGGCGATCTGGGCCAGCACCTCCGCCTTCTCGCCGAGCGTCACGTGGACGTTCGTCGGCTCGAAGTAGCGCCCGAGGCCGGCTTGCTCCACCTTGCGGAGCTGGAGCCAGTTCTCGCCGGCGGTGATCAGGTGCAGCTCCTTGCCGTCCTGGACCAGGCCGCGCAGGGCCGCCTTGGCGCCCTTGAAGGCGCTGAACGGCCCGACCTTGAAATGGCTGGCGGTGTTGAAGATCCGCCGGCAGATCAGCGGGTCCGGCTTGAGGCCGACCCGTTCGGCCAGGAGCTTGTAGGTATCGACCCAGCTCGTCGGGAAACGATCGACCTTGAAGCGGAACGTCTTGAAGAGCCTGTTGTCGATCTGGCGCTGAAGCAGGATGACGTCGTCGGGCCGGGGACTCCGGTAGCCCAGGGCGATGGCGATGATCGTGCCGCACCTCCAGGAGGCTTGGTGGTACCGGTAATTGGTTGGCATCAGGGTATCATCCAGGTCCAAACACACCTTTTTGATGCCTCTTGAGCTCAAGTTAAGACCTCCGTCAGAGCCGAAAGCCGGCTGTCAAAGAACACCTCAACTTAGTCATTTTAGGGCCGAAATGTCAATCCGGGGAGCATTCAAAAAAGACCCGCCTCGGCGGGCCTTTTCCCTTTAGAAAATCACAGTTCGACCATCGAATTGTCGCCGATGATCAGCTTGTGGCCCATCGGCAGGGTCGAGGTCGAGGAGACGATCGTCGCGTTCTGCCCGATCATGCTGTCGACGATCCGCTTCGAGCAGTTGATGTCCACGTAGTCGAAGACCACGGAATGCTCGACCTCGGTGTTGTAGATCTCGACCTGGTTGCCGATCGCGGTGTACGGACCGATGTAGCTGTTCTCGATGCTGCAGCCCTCGCCGATCACGACCGGCCCGCGGATCAGCACCCGCGCGCCGATCTTCGTCCCCTTCCCGATCTTCACCCGTCCGTTCAGGACCGCGCCTTCGGCCAGTTCGCCTTCGACCTTCATCTCCTCGGCACTCATTTCGGAAAGGAGAAGCTGGTTGCCCTCGAGCAGGTCCTCCGGCTTGCCGGTGTCCTTCCACCAGCCGGTTATCTCCTGGTAGCCGACGGCGTAACCGTGCTCGATGAGCCAGGTGTGGACGTCGGAGATCTCGTACTCGCCGCGGGCCGACGGCTTCACCGCGTCCACGGCCTTGAAGACGTTGCTGTCGTAAACGTAGATGCCGGTGACGGCGAAGTCGCTCTTCGGATTGACCGGCTTCTCCTCGACGCGGACGATCTTGCCGTCCTTCAGTTCCGGCACGCCGAAGCGCTGCGGGTCCTTCACCCGCGAGAGCGCCAGGAGCGCGTTCACCTTGTCCGTCCTGAACTTGTCGACGAAGGCCTTGATCGAGCCGAGGATGATGTTGTCGCCGAGATAGAAGATGAACGGCTCGTCCTTGAGGAACGGCTGGGCGATCTTGAGGATGTGGGCCAGGCCCTTCGGCCCGCCGGTCTGTTCGATGAAGGTGATCTTCACGCCCCAGCGGCTGCCGTCGCCGACCGCCTTGGGGATCTCGGTGTCGCCCGGGTTGATGTTGATGCCGATCTCCTTGACCCCGGTCTCGGCGATCTTCTCGATGGCGTAGAAGATCATCGGCTTGTTGGCGAGCGAGATCAGGTGCTTGTTGATGGTGTAGGTGATCGGGCGAAGCCGCGTCGCGCGGCCGCCGGCGGTGATGAGCGCTTTCATAGCCTTTGAATCGTATCAAAAGCGGCCCTAAAGTCAAAGTCAGCCGTGCCCGCGGCAAGATCGGCAAAATCCGCTGAGCGTGGCTAAATCCTGGCGACCTTGTGCCAGACTCAATGTGAGCCGGATCAGCGTCTCAAACGGCCGACCCGCCTGGGCCGGTTTACTTCATAAAAATAAATCCCGACCGAGATCGGGATTCAGGAAAGATCGACGCCGAGACCGGCCAGGAATTCGAGCAAGCCTTCGAAGCCGGTGTAGCAGTGCGTCTTGATGCCGAGCTTGGCCGCCGGCTCGAGGTAAGCGGGCACGTCGTCGATGAAGACGGCTTCCTCGGCGGCGCAACCGGAGCGGTCCAGGGCGCGGACCATGAATTCCTCGGACGGCTTCAGGAGCCGCTCGCTGAACGAGGCCAGGGCGTGATCGAAAAGGTCCATCACGCCCATCCGGCAGAGCCAGTGGTAGCGGATCTCCTCGACGTTGGTGACCGCCGTGAGCGTCGCGCCGCTGCGGCGCAGCGACTGCCAGAGGCCGACGACCGGCCAGTTGAAGGCGAAGACGTCGCAGAAGTCCTTCTCGAACTTGCGGCGGGCCAGGAGCGAATCCTTCAGGCCGAGCCGGCCGAGGAACTCGCGGCGGAACCGCGGCGTGCCGATCTGCCCGGACGAGTACCGGGCGCAGAGATAGCTGCCGTCCGGCTCGAAGCCGAAGAGCGCCTGCTTCACCTGCTCGGGCGCGAGACCGGACC
>JBAIWZ010000218.1:0-2783 GCA_037916955.1 Acutalibacteraceae bacterium
AGTGCGTCGCGTGGCGACGCTTGCGCTCGCGAGAAGTTCATCGGAGTTATTTCGCAAAGTGTGCTGGCGCACCATCCGTCCGAAAATTTCGGCCAAAGATCCCTGCAAAGCGAGCCATAAAAAAAACGGCCCGAGCGGGCCGGTTTTTCAGATGTTCCAGCGGAAGACGCGGCGCTGGACCGCGCGGCAGGTGTCGAGCAGCCGGAGCCGCTTGGCTTTCTCCTGTCCGAGGTAGGCGACGGCTGCGGTGCCGTCGCGGGGCGTCGGCGTGCCGCTGACGATCACCGCCGGGAAATAGAGGCAGATGACGTGGCGGTCCTCGTCGGGGATGATCGACTGGGTGACGTCCACGGGCAGGGTCGAGGTGATCTCGGCCTCGACGCCCAGTTCCTCGCGGAGCTCTCGCTTGAGCGCCTGGTGCAGCGTCTCGCCGAATTCGATGCAGCCGCCGGGATGGTGCCAGTAGCCTTCCTTGGGCTCTTCGGCCCTGAGCGCCAAAAGAACGCGATCTTGTTCGTCCTTGATGATGGCCGCGACGGCCAGAACGACCTTCTCTTTTTGCCCGGACATTTTCGCCTCCTCGTCCGGACATGCTGGCACAATTCGGTCGTCCGGTCAACGGCCGGCGCTCGAAATAACCCGGCCCCCGTGTTATGATCTGACCGGCACTTTTTCAACGCTCGGAGCAACATCCCGGAGAAGCATCATGCGGCGTGCTGCAGGTTTTCTCATCGTCAGCCTGGCCGTCTGTATGACCGGCGACTCGGCGGCGTTCGACCCGCCGGCCGAGCCGAAGTGGACCAGCCATAAGGTCACGGCGCAGGAGGTCCGCGCGGCCAGGACGGCCAAGACGGACGTCCTGACCCACGTGTTCGGAGCCAAGGCGGCCAACGTGGCCCGTTTCAACCGGCTCGACGCCCGGTTCGTCTGGGCCGGCCGCGTCCTGCGCGTGCCCGACCTGCCCGACGGCGCGGTCTACACGCCGCTGCCGGCGTCCTACGCGCCGGCCGCGTCCGAACGCAAGTACATCCTGATCGACCTCGGCCGGCAGTTCCTCGGCGCCTACGAGAACGGCCGCCTGGCCGCGTCGTACCCGATCTCGTCGGGACGCTCCGGCCACGGCACGCCGCCCGGCAATTACCGGGTGACGCTCAAGGACGCCGACCACGCCTCGTCCGTTTATCCGGAACCGGACGGCGGCTGGCCGATGCCCTGGGCGCTGCGCTTCAGGAGTTCGGAGTACTGGATCCACTCCGGCGACCTCGTCGGCTATCCGGCCTCCCACGGCTGCGTGCGGATGTTCGACGCCGACGCCAAGGCCCTGTTCGGCTGGGCCGAGGTCGGCACTCCGGTGCGCGTCGTCCGTTCATTCGACAAATGACCGTCTTCTCGAGCGGCGTCCAAGGCGCCGCTTTTTCTTGTCCGGGGACCGGCCCGCGATCCGGCGCCCGCCGGTTCTGGCAATATTCCGCCGCAGGCGTTATGATTTTTGTCTAAAAACTCCGTTCGCGTGCCGGCCGGCTGCCGACCCGGGCATTTAATTGCGACGAAAGCCATGGGACTGATCGATTTTTTGCGAGTGGCGGCCAAGGACCCCCTGGGCGTCGGCGCCGTGATGCCCAGTTCCGGTCTGGCCGTGCGGCGGATCGTCCGTTGTCTTCCGGACCAGGTCCGGACGGTGATCGAGTACGGTCCGGGCGACGGCGTCATCACCAGGCAGCTGCTTGATCGGCTGCCGCCCGACGGCCGTCTCCTGGCGATCGAAGCCAATCACGACTTTTACCGGCGGCTCCTGGCGATCGACGACCCGCGGCTGACCCTGGTCCTCGGCGACGCGCGCGAGGCCCGCGCTTACGCCGACCGCGAAGGATTCGGACCGTTCGACGCGGCCGTTTCCGGCATACCGTTCAGCATGCTGTCCGCCGCGGAGCGAGAGTCCGTCGTCAACGCGACCCACGAGCTGCTCTCCGAAAACGGCGTTTTCCTGGTGTATCAGGTGTCGCCGCTGATGCGGAAACCGCTGAAGGCGCGATTCGCCGTCCGGACGTATTTCGCGCCGTTCAACGTCCCGCCGTATTTCATCATGCGCGCGGCCAAGGACGCCGGCTTATGACGCGGAAAAGAACCTCCGGACCCGCGGCGCCGGCGCGGACGGCCTTCGCCAACGCCGTCCGCCAAGTGGTCCGGACCATCCCCGCCGGGTCGGCGATGACCTATCGGCAGGTGGCGGAAATGGCCGGCCGGCCGCGGGCCTGGCGCGCCGTAGGCAATATCCTGAGCAATAATTACGATCCGGACATCCCGTGTCATCGCGTCGTCCGATCGGACGGTCGGTCCGGGGGTTACAATCGCGGCTGCGCCGAAAAACTGCGGCGGCTGCGGCGCGAGGGGGCCGCGGCGCGGGACGGCCGCGTCGCCGTCCGCTGAAGCTATGGACAAGAAAGCCCTGGAGATCAGGGTCACCGGCCGGGTTCAGGGCGTCTTTTTCCGCCGCGCCGCCCGGGACCGGGCCGAGGAACTCGGCCTCGCCGGTTTCGCCAGGAACGAACCCGACGGTTCGGTCAGGCTGGAGATCGAGGGGGAGGCCGGGGCGCTGGGGCGGTTCCTGGAGTGGTGCCGCGCCGGCGGCTCGGAACAGTCCTGGGTGCGGACGATGGACCACAAAGAGATACCCTGCGCCGCCCGGGAAGGCTTCCGCATCCTGTGAGCCGTCTGGGCGGACGGACCCGGCCGTTAAGCGCGGCCGGGCCTTTTATTGCCGCGGGAATTGTTGCCTAATTACG
>JBAIWZ010000219.1:0-3558 GCA_037916955.1 Acutalibacteraceae bacterium
AGAGCCAGGGCAACCTCAAGGCCATGGCCGCGCCGGGCGAAGTGCTGCTCCCCGACCTGATCACTTCCAAGGAGCTTACCAGCACGGCGCCCAAGGCCGGAACCGCGGTCAGCAGCTTCACCATGAAACTGTCGGTCCGGTTCCGGGCGATGCTGCTGCCGTCCAAGGACGCCCTGGACCTGCTGCAGGCCAAGATGGTCGCCTCCCTGCCGGCCAGCCAGCTGCCGAACTACGAACTGGGCGAGCCGCAATACACGGTCCAGGCCTATCCCGCCGACGGGCTGGCCGAGGTCAGGATCGACGCGCCGCTCAACAAACACTGACTTTTCGTCAACGAATTCAGACGCTCGTCCGCAAGCGGGCGCTCGAACTAAGGGATTAACCCGGGCACCCGCCCGCAAGTCATATGCTTAATTCACGTTCAGCCAGGGGCTTCACCCTGATCGAACTCCTCATCGTCATCGGCATCATCGGCTTCCTGGCCGCTGCCATTCTCGTGGCCGTCGACCCGGTCAAGCGCATCCAGGACGCCCGGAACGCCAAACGCTGGTCCGAGGTCAACGCCATCCTGAACGCCATTCTGACCAAACAGACGGACGATCGGGCCATCTTCGACGGCGACGAGGGCACCGCCCCGACGATCACCGCTCCGATCATCACCGACCTTACCGCCGACGGCAGCGGCAACGTCCAGGTCATCGTCCGTGACTCCGCGGGCGTGGCGTGCAACCTTCAGGGCGCCCGGCCGGGCTGCGATCAGAAACTGGATACGTCGGTTGGCGTCAAATGCGTAGCCGACCTGTCGGCAAACACTCCGACCGCCTCCACTCTGGTGCCGAACTATATCGCCGAGATCCCGCTCGACCCGCTGGGCGTCGGCGCGGCCACGCCCTGCAGCGGCACCGGCTCCACCGGCTGTTCCAGCCCCAACGCGACCCTGGGCGACGAGCCCATCGGCGACCAGAATACCGGCTATTACATCCACCGGACCCTCGGAAACAGGGTCGAGATCGGCGCCTGCTATCCTGATCAAGGCGCGACCATCAAGGTCAGGCGTTAAGCCGAGAATAAAAGACCCCCTCCGGGGGGTCTTTTTGGTTAAGGCGGAAATTGTTATAATAAAGTAGGAGCCCAGTTAAGGGCGGGATAGGCTTATTTTCTTCCAATTATGCACCGCAACAGGCGCAAGGAGGCCTCGGGTTTCACCCTGATCGAACTCCTCATCATCATCGGCATCATCGGCTTCCTGGCCGCGGCCATTCTCGTGGCCGTCGACCCGGTCAAGCGCATCCAGGACGCCCGGAACGCCAAGCGCTGGGCCGAGGTCAACGGCATCCTTAACGCCATCCTGACCAAGCAGGTGGACGCCCGCGCCCTCTACGACGGCGAAACCAGCGCCCCGATCATTACCGGCAGCCTGGCTCAGGTCATCGTCAGTGACGATTCGACCACGGCCTGTTCCGTCCCGGCCACCGCTCCGGCCTGCCCGCCGGTGGCGCCGCTGGATGTCACTGTCGGCAAGAAGTGCGTGGCCAACCTGTCCGCCCTCGTTCCCGACTATCTGGCCGAACTGCCCGTTGATGCGCTGGGTGCCGGCACTGTGCCGACCGCCGGCAACCTGGCCTTGGGACCGAAGAACACCGGTTACTACATCCACCGGACGACCGGCAACCGTTTGGAGATCGGCGCCTGTTATCCGGACGGAGGCACGACGATCCAGGTCAAGCGTTAGTTCAAAAGATACCAAAAGCTCCGCGAGGTCGCGGAGCTTTTTAATTGGCCCGCCTGGTGCTATAATAAGAAAAGTTGCCCAACGGGCGTGTCATTTAATCTCAAGGCTGACTTATGCGACTGACCAGTCCCAAAGCGGAAAAGGGTTTCACCCTGATCGAACTCCTCATCATCATCGGCATCATCGGCTTCCTGGCCGCGGCCATTCTCGTGGCCGTCGACCCGGTCAAGCGCATCCAGGACGCCCGCAACGCCAAACGCTGGTCCGAGGTCAACGCCGTCCTGAACGCCGTCCTGACCAAGCAGGTCGACAGCCGCGCCTATTTCACCGGCTCGGCCAACTATCCGATAGTCAATTCCGCTGACGCCCAGCTGATCATCAACATTCCGGCGGATACCGCCGGCAACGCGCCGCTCTGCAACGGCGTCACCCCGCCCACCTGCGCCGCGCACTCGCTCAACCTGACCGGGGCCGCCACCTGTTACGTCAACCTCGGCGCGACCTCGGCCGGCCTGATCCCGACCTATCTGGCCGACGTCCCGGTCGATCCGATCGGCGGCACCACCTACGACAATACCGACACCGGCTACTATCTGCTGCAGGCCGACGCCGGCGGCCGCATCACCATCGGCTCCTGCGAGCAGGAACAGTCTGCGGACATCAAAGTGACGCGCTGAGCATCGTCCGCAAATCACCGACATCAAAAACCCCGCGTCCGCCGCGGGGTTTTTCGTCGACGTCTTCCTCACTTCGTCTGACCGGACGCGGCCGGCTGCTGCCGGTCGAGATAGGCCTTCCGTTCCGTCTGCAGCTGCTTCAGCCAGAACTCGTACTGCACGTTGACCTGGTCCATGTTGCTCTTGAGGTCCAGGTAGTCCTGCCGCAGCCGCACCTGCTCGTCGATGATGTACCAGCACCAGCGCGCCGTCCCGATGGACACGGCCAGGGCGACGGTCGAGATCAGGATGGCCGCGACCGCGTAGTTGGGTATCCGCTCGCCTTCGCTTTTTTTGAAGAAAAACATAGTTTGAATGGAAGCCAGCCGATTTAAGCGCGCGCCGAAGCTCATTCTATAATAATCGCCCGGGACTGGCCACTGCGCGGCCCGGCCGGCCGGCTTTACCGAACCGGACGGATAGGCTATTCTTTCCTCTGCTATGCGCTATTCCAAACTCTTCGGCAAAACCAGCAAGACCGCGCCGCACGACGCGGATTCGACCAACGCCCGCCTCCTTGTTCAGGGCGGCTTCGTCGACCAGCTCATGGCCGGCGTCTACACCTACCTGCCGCTCGGCCTCCGGGTCTTCGGCAAGGTCAAGGACATCGTCCGCGAGGAGATGAACGCCATCGGCTGCCAGGAGATCCTGATGCCGGCGCTGCTGCCGAAAGAACCGTGGGAGCAGACCGGCCGCTGGACCGATCCCGGTCCCGAGGTCATGTTCCAGTTCAAGGGACGCGGCGACAAGGACCTGGGCCTGGGCTGGACCCACGAGGAGATCGTCACGCCTCTCGCCAAGAAGTTCATCCGTTCCTACAAGGACCTGCCGTTCGCGCTCTACCAGATCCAGGACAAGTTCCGGAACGAGCCGCGGGCCAAGTCCGGCCTGCTGCGCGGCCGCGAGTTCAGCATGAAGGACCTGTACAGCTTCCATAAGGACCAGGCCGACCTGGACGACTTCTACGAGAAGGCCAAGAAGGCGTATTTCAACGTCTACAAGCGCTGCGGCTTGGACGCCCTGATCGTCGAGGCCTCGGGCGGCGCTTTTTCCAAGTATTCGCATGAGTACCAGGTGCTGACCGATCACGGCGAGGACATCATCTTCTAT
>JBAIWZ010000220.1:0-3256 GCA_037916955.1 Acutalibacteraceae bacterium
TTTTCTATGGCGGGTCCGAAGGGATTCGAACCCTCGATCTTCTCCGTGACAGGGAGACGTGTTAACCGGGCTACACCACGGACCCACTCGCGAATCGCAAGACCGCCAAAAACCGTATGGACATCATAAGGCATGACCATGCAAATATCAAGAGTCCGACCTTAATGACGCGCATTTCGCGTAAACCACTTGACTTTTTGGCTGATTTATGCTATATTTTGCTTATTAGACCCCAAATATATGCTGGAGCGTATGCCACAATTCAACCCGTCGGACACGGACATCAACGAGACCGTCAACAAGCTTGACGAGGAGATGGACGTGGACGCCGAATTCGAAAAGATCGCGCCCTCGGAAAAGTCCATCGAGAGCAAGACCAGCGACGCGGCCGCCAAAGCGGCTATGGAAGCCGTGAATCTGATGCAGAAGATGGAGCACGCTTCGGACAAGGCCCAGCGCGAGGCGCTCAAGACCGACCTGGCCAAGGTCAAGGATAACTTCCTCGCCGGACTGAAGAATGTGCCCGGCGCCGATAAAACCCAGGCCCTGGCCAAGATGCGCGAGTGGCTGAGCTCCCACCATGAGGCCTACCTGAATCTCGGGAAGAAAGAACTGGCCAGCGAGATCGACTCGTTCGGCCGCTCGCTCGAGGCCTCGTCTGAGGTCAGGACCGCGGCCGGCAAGGAGCTTCTGACCAAACTGAATGCCGGCGGTTTCGACAGCATCGAGTCCGCCATCAACGCCCTGGACGCGATCAAGGCCGCCGCCAAGGGGGCCGAAGAAGAAGAGATCAACGCCGAATTCAACGCCCTCTACGCCGCCATCAACGAGAAGTTCCTGGGCGGCCAGAAGGAAGAGAAAGGCCCGGGCGTGGAGATCAGCGACAAGGACGTCGACGACATGTTCGGCGGACTGAATTAAGGAAGACAGCAAAAAAAACGGCCCCTCAGGGGGCCGTTTTTGGTTGCAGGATCATTTCTTCTTCTTGCCGCGCCCGAGCTTCTCCTCGGTCTTGGCGATCGCCACCGAGGTCTTGAGCACCGTGTCCGGGTTCAGGGAGATGCTGTCGATCCCCTCCTCGACCAGGAACTGGGCGAACTGCGGGTAGTCCGACGGCGCCTGGCCGCAGATGCCGATCTTGACCTTCTTCTTCTTGGCCGCGCGGATGACCCGGCGGATCGAATCCAGCACTGCCTCGTTGTTCTCGTCGTAGAGCCGGGCGACGTACTGCGAGTCGCGGTCCACGCCGAGCGTCAGCTGGGTCAGGTCATTCGAGCCGATGCTGAAGCCGTCGAAGACCTCGGCGAACTGCTCCGCCAGGATGATGTTCGAGGGGATCTCGACCATGACGTAGACCCGGAGGCCGTCCTTGCCGCGGACCAGGCCGGCTTCGGCCATGGTCTTGAGCACCTGCCGGCCCTCTTCGGGCGTGCGGCAGAACGGGATCATGATCACCAGGTTCTTCAGCCCCATCTCTTCGCGGACCTTCTTGAAGGCCTTGCACTCCAGCAGGAAGGCGGGCTTGTACTTGTCGTCGTAGTAGCGCGAGGCGCCGCGCCAGCCGATCATCGGGTTGGACTCGGCCGGTTCGTAGTCCTTGCCGCCGATCAGGCCGGCATACTCGTTGGTCTTGAAATCCGAGGTCCGGACGATGACGTCCTTCGGGTAGAAGGCCGCCGCCAGACGGCCGACGCCCTCGGCCAGGCGGTCGACAAAGAAATCGGTCTTGGTCGGATAACCGTAGGCGGCGTCGTCGATGGCCTCCCTGACCGACTCGTCGGCCAGCTTGTCGTAGTTGAGCAGGGCCAGCGGGTGGACCTTGATGTAGTTGGTGAAGATGAATTCGGTGCGGGCCAGGCCGACGCCGCTGTTGGGCAGCTGCGACAGTTCGAAGGCCAGTTCCGGCTCGCCGACGTTCATCATCACGGCGGTGGCCGGCGCCCGGAAGTCGGAGAGTTTGGTCCGCTTGATGTCGAACGGCAGCAGCCCCTCGTAGATCCGGCCCTGTTCGCCCTCGGCGCAGCTGACCGTCACTTCCATGCCGTCGCGGAGCACCGCGGTGCCGTTGACCGTGGCCACGACGGCGGGCGTGCCCAGCTCGCGCGAGACGATGGCCGCATGACAGGTCCGGCCGCCGCTGTTGGTGACGATGGCCGCCGCCTTTTTCATGATCGGCACCCAGTCGGGATCGGTCATCTCGGTGACCAGCACTTCCCCGTCCTTGAACTTGGTCATGTCGTGGATGTCCTTGATCACCCGGACCCGGCCGGTGCCGATCTTCGAACCGATCGACAGGCCGCTGGCCAGCACCTGGCTGTGCTGCTTGAGGATGTATTCCTCGATGACGTTCGCGTCCTTCTCGGCCTGGACCGTTTCCGGCCGCGCTTGGACGATATAGAGCTGGCCGGACTGGCCGTCCTTGGCCCATTCGATGTCCATGGGCTGGTGATGGCCGTTGAGCTTCGAGTAGTAGTCCTCGATGGCCGCGCCCCATTTGGCCAGCGTCAGGACCTCGTCGTCGGAGAGGCAGAAGCGCCGCCGGTCCTCGGCCGGTACGGGCACGGTGCGGATGGACGAACCGCCCTCGAGGCTGTAGATGATCTTCGTTTCCTTGACGCCGGCGGTCTTGCCGACGATCGGCCGGAAGCCCTGCTTCAGGGCCGGCTTGAAGACGTAGAACTGGTCCGGATTGACCTTGCCGAGCACGACGCTCTCGCCGAGGCCCCAGGCGCCGTTGATCAGGATGGCGTCCTTGAAGCCGCTCTCGGTGTCGATGGTGAACATGACGCCGGCGCAGGCCAGGTCGGAGCGGACCATCTTCTGGACGCCGACCGACAGGGCCACCTTCATGTGATCGAAGCCCTTCTCGACGCGGTAGACGATGGCGCGGTTGGTGAAGAGCGAGGCCATGCAGCGCTTGACGGCGTCGAGCAGGGCGAACTCGCCGCGGATGTTCAGGTAGGTCTCCTGCTGGCCGGCGAATGAAGCGCCGGGCAGGTCCTCGGCCGTGGCCGACGAGCGCACGGCGACGTCCGTCTCCTTGCCGCCGTGGCGGCGGCAGAGCTCGCGGTAGGCGGCGACGACGGCCCGCTTGAGGTCGTCGGGCAGTTCGGCGGCCATGATCGTCTGACGGGCCCGATTGCCGCGATCGGCCAGGTCGTCGACGTCGTTCACATCGAGGCCTTTCAGGATGTCGGTGATCTTGGTCCGGATGCCGGCGCTGTCGAGGAACCGCCAGTAGCCGGCGGCGGTCACG
>JBAIWZ010000221.1:0-2049 GCA_037916955.1 Acutalibacteraceae bacterium
GGAGACGACGGTCGGCTCCCCGGTTCCGCTCACCGCCACGCTGCAGCCCAAGGTGGTCGAAGGGGAGAGCGTCGTGCGCGAAAGCGTCTCCGGCGAGACCGACATTTCGGTCAAATTCGCCGACCCGAAGGTCATCGATTACGGGCCGCGCTGCACCGAGGCCTGCGTCGACGCCGACGTCTGGTTCCGGTTCAACGTCCTGATGGACGCCGCCTCGATCGCCAAGCCCCTGGTCGTCGACATCAGGCGCTGCCGCAACGTCAGCTGCAATCCGCCGTACGAGACCGCTTTCCAGCCGTCCCTGGGCAGCCCCACGGTGCAGTGCCATAACGACAGCGGCCAGACGGAGTGTTCCCTGAACCTGCCGCCTGCGGCCGTCTTGCAGCCGTCTTCATATTATATCGTCCGCCTCAAGGGCCAGCCCGGCAACGATCCGGCGACCGGCCTCCCTCTGACGCCGGCCGAGGATCCCAATTTCATCGAGAGCGCCAGCGGCGTGCCGCTCAAGAACCTCAATGAAGCGCCTTATTTCAGCTGGATCTTCCGGACCAAGGACGCCGCCGTGCCCTGCGCGGTCGCCCGCACCGAGGTCACGCCGGCGCAGGTCGAGGTCCGCTATGTCGGCGATCGGGCGGCTTTGAGCGCCATTCCCTACGGCGCGCCCGATGCCTGCGACGCGCGCGGCCAAAGGCTGAAGGCCGTCGGCAAGGACTGGATCTGGACGGTCGGCGACCCGCCTTCCTACCCGTCGATCAAGGTCGTCGGCGGTTTCTTCCCGAGCACCGTCGCGCCGATCATCGCCACCAACTTGACCGACACGACCGCCGCCAGCCGGCTCGACACCAGCCCGAACCTGCCGGTCGGCTGCTCGATGTCCTGCAACAATACCGGTTCCCAGAACCGCATGCCCCAGTGCGGCAACGGCCGCATCGAGACCGGCGAGTCCTGCGACAAGGGCGTCTGCACGGCCGGCCCCAATACGGGGAGCCACTGCGGCGTTAATGAGGACTGCGGCACCGGCGGCGCCTGCGACACGCAGACGTTCCCGACCTGGTGCGACCAGACCAACTGTCTGCGCAAGGCCGCCGGCACCGACACCTGCGGCAACGGTGTCGTCGATCCGGGTGAAGAGTGCGACAAGGTCAACGGCGCGTTCCCGCCGGGCTGCAAGGATCCGGCCTGCGACAAGAACGGCGCCAGCGCGGCCCCGTCCGGAGTCGATTGCAAAGCCGAGAACAGCGCCGACATTTCGAGCACCGGCCGCCCCGATTGGACGGGGAAGGGCTGCGTCTGGATGGGGGCGTCCTCCGCCGGCGCGGTCTGCGGCGACGGCGTGCTCGGCGACGGCGAGGAGTGCGATGACGGCAATAAGGCCAACGGCGACGGCTGCAGCAACGATTGCCTCCTGGAGGGGACCCCGCGATCCTGTCTTGACGTCACGCCCGTCTGCAGCAACAAGCCCGAAGTGGGCTGCAATCCGGACGATCCGAGCGACATCAAGTCGAAATGCGGCGACGGCATGTCCTGCGCCGCCCCGCCCTGCGTCAATTACTGCGGCAACGGCCGCACCGAACCCGGCGAGGATCCGGGCTGCGATCTGCCGGACGGCAGCGTCGCCTCCGGCTGCGATCCGGCGACCTGTCTGAAGCGGGGGACGCCGGCCTGCGGCACGGTCGCGCCGGGCACTCCCTGCTGCGGCGACGGGACCCTCGACAGCGGCGAGGAATGCGAAATGGTCAACGGCATTCTGCCCGACTGGTGCTCCACGAGCTGCTTGCTCAAGGGGGCATCCTGGCAGTATCAGAACCCTTCGTTCTGCGGCGACAGTTATCCGCGGAAGCCGGGGTCGTGGCCCGCCGATTGGCCCTCGCTCGGCGCGCTGGCCACGGCTCAGCCGCCGGCCACCACCTATTGGGGCGGCAAGGATCCGCGCTGCGAGGAAGGCGTCACTCCCGATGCACATATCGATCCGTTCCAGGTAGCCTTCGCCGGCCGGCCGACCCCGCCGGGGGGAGTTGCCGCCCAAGCCTCTTTCGTCGACAAGGTCAT
>JBAIWZ010000222.1:0-2216 GCA_037916955.1 Acutalibacteraceae bacterium
CGGTTGGCCTCGGCCTCGGCGACGCCCGTGGCCTTGGCCACGTCGGCGTTGGCAAAGCCGGTGGCCTTGGCGGCGGCGGCGCTACCGGCGGCCTCGGTCTCGAGCTGGAACTTGCGGGCGTTGGCCAGCGTCTCGACGCGGTAGCGCTCGGCATCGGCGGGCTTCTGAACGGTGGCCTCGAGCTCGCGCTGCTTGCGCTGGATCTCCTGCTCCTGGAGCTCGATCTGCTTCTGCTTCTCGACGATGTTGACCTGGACTTCCTCGGCCTTGACCAGCTGGCCGGTCTTGAATTTCTGCAGGTCGTAGGCACGGTCGGCCTCCGCCTTCTTCTGGTTCACCGCGGCCTGGTACTGGGCGACGTTGGCCTGGTAGTCGCGCTGCGCCTCGGCGATCTTGGTGTCGGCCTGGAACTTCGCCTCCTGGCCCGCCTGCGTCGCCTGGGACGACTTGATCATGGCGTCGCGGTCGGCCTCGGCCTGCGCGATCTGCGCGTCGCGCTTGACCTGGGCGATCCGTGGCTTGCCGAGGGCGTCGAGGTAGCCCTGGGTGTCGCGGATGTCGCGGATGGTAAAGCTGACGATGCCCAGCCCCATGTTCGCCATGTCGCCGGCGGCGACCTCCTGGGTCTTGGAGGCGAAGGCGTCGCGGTTCTGGTAGATCTCCTCGACGGTCATCGTGCCGAGGATGGCCCGGAGGTGGCCCTCCAGGGTCTGCATGGCGATGTTCTTGATGTCCTCGGTGCCCTTGCTCAGGAACTGCTCCGCCGCGGTCGCGATGGAGATGTCGTCGCCCTTGACCTTGATCTGGGCGACCCCGTCGACCTTCACCGGCACGCCCTTGCTCGTGTAGACCTCGGGGGTCTGCACGTCGATGGTCATCAGCTCCAGCCGGAGGACGTCGACCTTCTCGAACACGGGCCAGACGAACACGCCGCCGCCCTTGACGATGCGGTAGCCGACCTCCCGGACGTTGCCGTCGGGATCGACCAGCTTTCGCTTGCGGCCGGAGATGACGAGGACCTCGTTGGGGCCGACCTTGGTATAGCGGCTCGCCCAGATGCCGGCGAAGATGAAGATGACGAAGAGGATCGCGACCACGCCGCCGACCAGGCTGAACCAGGGCAGGTCGGCGGCCGCGAGATAGGGTGTCAGGTGCATGGAATGAGGGGGCAGAGGGTCAGGAGGCGCCGCCCGGCCGGACGGTCACATAGAACTGGGTGCCGACGATGCGGTTGATGCGCACGGTCTGGCCGCTCGCGATCGCCGTCGGGGCATCCGCCCGGGCCGGCGCCGTGTAGCGGGTGCCGCCCTGCACGTAGGCGATCTCGCCCACGCCGTCGGCCGGGATCGGCGTGATCACGGAGGCCATCTGGCCAACCAGCGACGCCACCCGGGATTCGCTCGAGCTCTGGGTCCGGGAGAACATGGCGTTGAACAGCAGGAAGACCAGCCAGGCCACGACGCCGCCAGCGGCGGCCGACAGGGGGGCGCTCGCCCAGACGCTGCTCGTCTGCGGGATCTTCGTGAAGATCAGGCCGAACGCGCCAAACGCCGTCGCGAACGACGCCAGCACGGTCGGGCTGAAGAAGGAGATGCCCGGCAGCCCGCTGTGATCGAATCCGGCGTCGACGTGTCCGCCGGTGCCGACGTCGGCGTGGCCGTCGGCGCCGCCGAAGAAATGGCCGGCGACGGCGCTGATCACCGCGAAAAGCAGGCCGACCAGCAGGCAAATGGCATAAATCAGGGTCTCCATGGCGCCATTGCGGGGTATCCGGAACGTTAAACGTTCAAACAGCCGGGCAGGCAAGGACGAAACCCCGCCGCGGGCCCGCCCGGCCACGGCAGCGTTGCCAAGCGGCGGCGCGCCTGCAGGATCGCGCCCCATGCAATCGCACGAGTTGCTGAAGGACGTCCTCCAGAAGGTCAGCGCCAAGCAGATCTCGGCCGAGATGGGGCTGTCGCTCTCGCTCGTCTACAAGTGGGCCGAGCCGGCCGCCGAGGGCAGCGGGGCCGCGAACCCGCTCGACCGCATCGAGCAGCTGCTCAAGGTGACGGGCGACCGGCGCCTCGCCCAGTGGGTGTGCGAACGCGCGGGCGGTTTCTTCATCGTGAATCCGCGGGCCAACCCGCAGTCCCTGGAGCTCATTCCCGCGACCAACACCATCGTGCAGGAGTTCGCCGACATGCTGGCGGTCATCGCCGCGGCCGCGACCGACA
>JBAIWZ010000223.1:0-2315 GCA_037916955.1 Acutalibacteraceae bacterium
GCGCCCGACCAGACGAACCCCGAGAAGGCGCCCCCCCCCGCGCTAAATAAAAAAACGCCGGAGAACAACTCTCCGGCGTCGAGGTCCTCAGCGCAGCGCCTTGATGACCTGCATCAGGCTCATCACGGACAGGCCGTTGACCGTGAGCCAGCCGAGGGCCGCGATCAACCCGGCGTAAGCCAGGAAGACCAGGGCCACGGCCCGCTTGCTCATCGGCGCCTGCGACGATGCCCGCAGGTACTTGCCGAGCGGCGTCGCGTTGACGTCGCCGTCATAGGGGAGCGCCATCAGTTCCTCATCGGCGGTGGCGAAGTAGTCCCGGCCGGTGAGGAGCGTCTTGTGCGGCAGCCGGAGGTCCAGCAGGCTTTCCCGAAGTGAAAAGGCGTAGGCGCACGCCAGCCGATTCGCCATCGCTTCCCACTGATCCTCGTCCTCGGCGGCCATCTCCTCGCCGCAAAGTTCGGCGGCATCCTCGGCGCGGGCGGCGGTCAGTTCCTTGAGCCGTCCGTCGATCACCGCGAGCACCGCTTCCGGCGTTTCCTCGACCCCGAACTTCATGGACAGGACCTTTATCATCAGTTTCCGGTCCTGCTGACGCTGATGCTCCCGGATCTCGCGGCGGAACTCGCCGTAGCCCATGAAGAGCACCAGCAGCCCGATCAGGTGGATCCAGGTGTAGGCCAGGTAAGCCGTCAGGACCAGCCCGGCGCCGAGCGCGATGAAGCCCGCGACCGTCGACAGCGAGAAGGCCATGCTTTTGACCACCCGGCCGCCGTCCATCGGATTCATCGGGATCAGGTTGAAGAGGTTCAGGAGCGCGACCCAGCCGACGAGTCCGGCCAGGACGGGGATGCCCGTTCGGCCGTAGATCAGCCAGATGACGCCGGCCATGAACAATCCCCAGGCCGGGCCCATGAGGGCGATGACCGCCTCCGCTTTCCGGTTCGGCCAGGGGTCTTTCGTGGCGACCGCCAGGCCGAAGGGCGGCAGGGCGTAGAAGCCGGCGACCCGCTGGCCGTAGCAGACCATAGCCACGGCGTGTCCGAACTCGTGGAAGAACATCGCGCCGATGAAGATCAGCGCCAGCTTCCAGCCGAAAAGCAGCGAGTAGAACGCGATGCAGACGGCGATCAGCAGCAGTTGATTCGGCGTCACGCTGCCGAACAGACGGCGGGCGAACGAGGTCTCGGTACGGTCCATGGCCCCACCTCTTCCTTTACGGTTTGCACTTCGGTTGAAAATGAACGAAGAAGGCAACTTAGCCGTAATCGCGCCTTTTGTCAACCGGTCCGGCCGGGTTGACCGGCCGCGGTTTTGGCGCTACGGTGCGCACATTCGCACCTTAAACCTCAAACTGGGAGTCGACCGAATGAAGACCGACCGGAATTCGCTGGAGAGATTCGTCCTGGCCTGCGCCTCCGACAAGGCGATCGCCGCCCGGGCCCTGCGCCAGATCGTCCCGTTCTTCGCCGACGCCGAGCGCGGCCTGTATCCGCTGGTCCTGGCCTGGCACGTGAGCGGGGTCGAGGCCGCGAGGGCGATCTCGTCCGCGGTGGTCGCGCCGGTCGCCGGCGTGGCGCTGCTGCCCGCCTCCAAGGGCGCCCAGCAGCTGGCCCAGATCGCGCCCGGCGGACTGACGCCGCTCTCGATGCACTTCCTGCGGCAGCGCCGCGACCCGCTCTACGGCCGCCTCGACCCGACGATGCGCGAAGACCTGGTCTTCGAGCTCTACGAGTCGCTGGGCATGGCCATGCAGCTCAACCTCGTCTCCGGCCATCCGGGATTCTTCGGCGGCCTGGACCCGAACTCGGCCAATACCTTCGCGCTCCTGCCGATGCTCGCCGTCTTCTATTCGCTGGCCTACGCCATCGTCGGCGACGCCGCGGAAACGAAAAAGCTCGAACCGCTGGTCGAGCTTTGCCGCCGGGCGATCCCGCTCGGCGAGGTCTCCGCGCGGCCCGGCAACTGGGTCGTGCTGGTCGGCTGACCTCTCTCAAGCCCCGGTCTCAGGACCGGGTCTTATTTTACTTCGGCGAGTTTTTTCGGCATGTCGACCTTGTCGAGCTTCAGCCACTTGAAGACGTAGAAGACGACCGCGGCCAGGACCAGGAAGTCGATGACGTTCGACAGGAAGTCGCCGTACATGACCGGACCCAGGTGCATGGCGACCAGCCCCTGGTTCGATCCGAAGATGTAGCCGACCAGCGGCTGGATGATGTCGGCCGCGGCCGAGGAGACGACCTTGGAGACCGCGCCGCCGAGGACGAAGCCGACGGCCAGGCCGACCACGCCCTGCTTGCGCACGAACTCGCTGA
>JBAIWZ010000224.1:0-8679 GCA_037916955.1 Acutalibacteraceae bacterium
GATCGACCCAACCTGCCGCATTGCATCCCATCCAACGGCTGCCCGAGCCGCGGTCTGCATTGCTTTTGTGAGCCCGAGGCCCTTACATATATAAGGGTGAAAATGCTATCATAACGCCATATGTCCACCATGGGCCAAGTGTTTGTTTTCGTTTTCGGGGCCGTCATCGGCAGTTTTCTGAACGCCGTTCTCTGGCGCCTCCGGACCAAGGAAAGTTTCATCTTCGGACGGTCGTATTGCCCCCAATGCCGGCACGAACTGGCGGCGGTCGACCTGGTGCCGATCATCAGTTACCTGATGCTCGGCGGCAAGTGCCGCTACTGCAAGAAGCCCATCAGCCCCTCGTACCTGGCCATCGAACTGATCATGGGCGCCTTGTTCGTATTGTCCGCCCTGGCCGTTTTCCCGTCCGCCGTCGCGGCCGACCCGGCTGCCGGCCTGCCGCGGCTCCTGCTCGATTGGTACCTGATCGCCGTTTTCCTGCTGGTCTTCGTCTTCGACCTCCGTTACATGATGATCCTCCGGTCCGTGACCCTGCCGGCCGCCGCCCTGGCCTTCCTGGCCAATTTGGCGCTCGGCCAGAGTCTCTGGGCCCTCATCCTGGCCGCGGCGGTCGGTTGCGGCTTCTTCTACCTTCAGCTCATCCTGTCGCACGGCAAGTGGATCGGCGGGGGCGACGTCTGGCTCGGGCTCTTCATCGGCGCCGCGCTCGGGTGGCCCGGCGTGCTGATCGCCCTGTTCATCGCCTACGTCAGCGGCGCGGCCGTCGGCGTCACGCTCCTGGCCATGAAAAAGAAGACGCTCCAGAGTCAGCTGCCGTTCGGCACCTTCCTTTCGGCCGCGGCCATCCTGACGCTGCTCTACGGTCCGCGCCTGCTGGACTGGTACTTCGGACTGATCCTATGAACCGGCGCGGCTTCACGCTCGTCGAGATGCTGATCTCGCTCGGGATCTTCGCGGTCATCACCGGCTTCGTGATGGCGAATTTCCGCGTCGGCAGCCAGGGCGACGAACTGAGGCTGGCCCAGCAGCTCGTGGCCAGCGAACTGCGGCGGGCCCAGACCATGGCCATCGCCGGCCAGACGGTCAATTACTGCGCCGCCGGCGTCCGCGTCGGACAATTCTGCACGAGCGGCAATTCCGCCGAATGCGGCGGGCCCGACGGGAATTGCGTCAGATCGGCGCCGCCCGGCGGTTACGGGGTCCATTTCACGACGCTCGAGACCGGCAACCGGCAGATGATCCTTTTCGCCGACGTCGATGCCGGCCGCGACCACCGCTACGAGCCCGGGGAGGAGATCCGCACGACCTCGGTCTCGCCGGGCACCTACGTGAGCGTTTATCTGCTCGAACCCTCCGATGCCGGCGGTCTGGACGTGGCCTTCACGCCCGGCGACGGCCTGCCTCTGTTCAACAACGCGGCCGATCCGCCGGTCGCCAAGATCACCGTCCGTCACAAGTCGACCGAGGCCGCCAAGGAGGTCACGGTCAACGCCGTTTCCGGCCAGATCAACGCCAATTAGCGTATGCCAGACCGTCTCCGGAACAACCAGCTCCACCGCCGCGTCCGCGCGCGCCGTTCGTCCGGACAGACCATCCTGGAGGCGGTCATCGCCGCCGGCATCGTGGCCACCGCCGTTTCATCGGCGCTGACCCTGGTCCAGGCGTCGATCAACGGCGAGAAGGGAAGCGAATTCGGGATCGTCGGCACCAATCTGGCGCGCGAGGGCGTCGAAGTGGTGCGGATCATCCGCGATTCCAACTGGCTGGCCGGCCGCAACTGGGACGACGGCCTGGAGGGCCCGAGCCAGGATTACACGGCGATCCCGGTCTTTTCGTCCGCGGACAACAACTGGACGATGGATTTCAGCGTGGATGACATCAATCAGGACGCCGCCCGGGTCTACCGCTTCGCCAGCGGCGAGGCGGGGCTGGTGGGCCTGAATTTCCAGACGCCGACGCCGCCCGATAACGCTCAGCTGACCAATTTCAACCGCATCGTCGAGATGGACGCCATCTGCGCCGACCGGACGGTCATGGCCAGCGGCGAAGCCTGCGCCTCGGGCAACCCCAAGATCGGCATCCAGGCGACCTCGCGCGTCACCTGGTACGAGGGCGGCCGGCGGCGCTTCATCAGCGTCGCGGAAACTCTTTTTGACTGGCGCTAAGAACATGTCCCGATACGTTGCGCGGCGAAAATTCTCGTCGTCCCGCGGCTTCTCCCTGATGGAGCTCCTGGTCGTGCTGGGCATCTTTTCGACCGTGGTCACCGCCTCGACCGACATTTTCATGATGGCCAGCCGGGCCCAGCGCAAGGTCTTCGCCCTCGAACGCGCCCAGGCCGACGCCCGTTTCACCATGGAAGCCATCGCCCGCGAGGTGCGCACGGGCACGCTGGATTACGATTATTACCTGAACAACGGCGACCTGCTGGCCCAGCCCGGCCCGCTGACCGTGCTGGCGCTCCGCGACGAACAGAACAAGCCGATCCGGTTCTTCCGCAGCGACTCGGCCTGCGCCAACCAGCTGAGTTCGCCCTGCATCGCGGTGGCCATCGGCGACGGTGAGCCGGCGCCGCTCACGCCGTCGGGCGTCAGCGTCCTGAACCTGCGGTTCTACGTTTCGCCGGCGACCGATCCCAACGCCTTCGATCCGGCGACCGGCAAGTTCGCCGCCGACATCCAGCCCCACGTGACGGCGCTCCTGGCGCTTCAGACGACCTCGACCGACGTCCGCGAGCAATCGATCGTCTATCTGCAGACCACGGTCGAGAGCCGCAGCTACCGGCGCTGACCATCCAGACATGACCCGACACCGCACAACCGAAGAGCGAGCGCCCGCCGGCCGCCGCGGCACCGTCCTGCTGCTGGCCCTGCTGATCCTGTCCTCGATCGTGATGGCCTCGATGGGCCTGAGTTCGCTCATCCTGAGCTCGCTCCAGCAGACCCGGATCATCGACGCTTCGGCGGTCGCCTATTACGCGGCCGAAAGCGCGGTCGAGGACGGCCTGTACACCCTGCGGCGCGAGGACACCAAGCCGCCTTCGGTCAGCGAGACCCCGGTCAAGCTGGCCAACGGGGCGTCCTGGACCCGGGACGTCGCTTTCACGGAAAGCCAGATCAAGACCCACCTGGCCAAGGACGCGACGCTGGAGATCGACCTCTACGACCCGGACGCCGAGACCCTGGGCTATGCGGCCGGCATCCAGCAGGTGCGCGTCGACTGGGGCACGTCGGCCTGCGCGCCGGGCTCCTGCCCGAAACTCAGCTACAACCTGATCGCCTGGGACACCGGGCTGACCCAGTGGCAGACGACGACGGTGGCGAGCGACCGGCTCGTGAGCGGCGACCCGGTGATCATCAACCTGCCGATGAGCACCAGTTCGCGGCTTTACCGGCTGCGGATCCGGGCCGAGGACCAGCCGATCGACGACATCCTGGTCACGGCTTACGACGGTTCCGGCACGCCGGCAGCCATTCCCGGACGCGTGCGCATCGACGCCGTCGGTTCCTACGGCGGGACCCAGCAGCGCCTGACGGTGCGCATGCCGCGGCGCACGCCGCTCTCCGGCCTCTACGACTTCGCCGTTTTCAGCGAGTGCTCGCTGGTCAAAGGATACGCGATCAGATGCCCCTGAGGCGGCGCGGCCGCGTCCGGACCACGGGCGGGCCGATGATATGACGAAAGAAGAAGCAAAATTGAGGATCGAGAAGCTCCGCGAAACGATCAATTATCATCGTTATCTTTATCATGTCCTCGACCGGCAGGAGATCTCCGATGCCGCCCTGGATTCGCTGAAGCACGAACTGTACCGGCTCGAACAGCAGTATCCGGAATTCATCACGCCGGATTCGCCGACCCAGCGCGTCGGCGGCCAGGCCCTGGCCAAGTTCCGCAAGGTCAGGCACGAGACGCCGATGCTCTCGATCGAGGACGTCTTCACTTTCGACGAACTCAAGGAGTGGCGCCAGCGCATCGGCAAGCTCACGACCCAGCGGATCGATTCCTATTACGCCGAGATAAAGATGGACGGCCTGGCCGTCTCGCTCGTCTACGAGGACGGGGCGCTCGCGGCCGGTTCGACCCGGGGCGACGGGATCATCGGCGAGGATATCCTGAACAACCTCAAGACCATCGAGGCCATTCCGCTGCGGCTGCGGCAGCTGCCGCCGGCCGACACCGCGGCTTTCCTGAAGCGTTTCGGCCGCTCGGTCGACCGCCGGAAGTTCGAGGAGCGGTCCCGGAGCCTGGCCGGCCGGATCGAGGTCCGCGGCGAGTGCTACATGACCAAGGCCGTGCTCGACCAGCTGAACCGGGACCAGGAAAAGGCCGGCCTGCCGTCTTTCGCCAACCCCCGCAACGCCGCCGCCGGCGGCATCCGCCAGCTCGATCCCAGGATCACGGCCTCCCGCCAGCTCGATTTCTTCGGCTACGCCCTGCTGGCCGATCTCGGCCTGACCACGCACGAACAGGCGCACGAACTGATGAAGCTCCTCGGGGTGAAGATCAACCCGCTCAGCAAGCTCATCCACTCGACGGAGGAGGCCGAAAAGTACCACGCCCACGTCTACTCGGTCCGCGACAAGCTGCCGTACTGGACCGACGGCTGCGTCATCGTCGTCAACGAGGACGCGATCTTCGACCGGCTCGGCGTGGTCGGCAAGACGCCGCGCGGCATCATCGCCTACAAGTTCCCGGCCGAGCAGGCCACGACAGTGATCGAGGACATCCGCGTCCAGGTCGGCCGGATGGGGACGCTGACGCCGGTGGCGGTGATGAGGCCGGTCTTCGTCGCCGGCACGACGGTTTCGCACGCGACCCTGCACAATCTCGACGAGATCCGCCGGCTGGGCGTGAAGATCGGCGACACGGTGGTGATCCAGAAGGCCGGCGACATCATCCCGCAGGTGGTCAAGGTGATCACCCGGGCGCGCACCGGCCGGGAGAAGGAATTCCGGATGCCGACGCACTGCCCGGCCTGCGGCACCAAGATCGAGAAGCGCGAGGGCGAGGTGGCCCATTTCTGCCCGAATCCGAACTGCTACGCCCGGACCCAGGAACGCATCGTCCATTTCGTGGCCGTCGCCGACATGCCCGGCCTGGGCTACAAGATCATCGAGCGCTTCATCGACGAGGGCCTGATCCGGGACGCCGCCGACCTGTATTCGCTGCGTCCGGAGGATGTCGCCGAACTGGAGCGCTTCGCCGAGAGGTCATCGAAGAACATCATCGACGCCATCCAGGCCCGCCGGAAGATGCCCCTGGCCAAGTTCGTCTACGCGCTCGGGATCCGCCACGTTGGCGAACAATCGGCCGTCGACCTGGCCGGCCATTTCCGCACGCTGGAGGCCCTGCGTTCGGCCGGGCCGGCGGAATTGGCCGAGGCGCCGAACGTCGGGCCGGTCGTGGCCGAAAGCGTGCATTCCTTCTTCGCCGACAAGGCCAACGCCGCGCTGGTGGACAAGCTTCTCGGCGTCGTCACGGTGGAAAAGGGGAAGGCGCCGGCCAAGGGTCCGCTCCCCGGCAAGAGTTTCGTCCGGACCGGCACGCTCGAAAAACTGACGCGCGACGAGGCCAAAGAGCGCATCAAGGCGCTCGGGGGCTCGGTCTCGGAATCGGTCAGCCGGAAGACCGATTACGTGGTCGTCGGCGCCGAGCCCGGATCGAAGGCGGACAAGGCCCGGAAGCTCGGGGTCAGGATGTTGAATGAAGCGGAGTTTTCGGCTATTCTAGCCTCCAGTAAATGAATCACGTCACGGGGCGGCCCGGCCGCCCGGTCCTATGAAATTGACGCCCGAACAAGTCGATCACATCGCCGGACTGGCCAGGCTGGAACTGGCGCCGGAAGAGAAGGCGGTCTTCCAGAAACAGCTGTCATCGATCATCGAATACGTCGATCAGCTGGCCAAGGTCGATACCGGGAAGGTCGAGCCGATGACGCACAGCCTGTCGCTTGAGAACGTGGTCCGGCCCGACGAGATCCGCGATTGCGGAGCGGAAACGCGCCAGCGGCTCATCGGCGAATTCCCGGACCGCGACGGCGACCTGCTCAAGGTCAAGGCCGTATTTTCCTGATCTTATGAACCTGAACGAACTGACCATCGTCGGACTGGCTGGCGGGCTGGAGAAAGGGGACTGGAGCTCGCGCGACATCGCCAGGGCCTGCCTGGACCGCGCCCAGGCCCAGCGCGACAAGACCAAGGCTTACGTGACCCTGACCGAAGAGGCGGCGCTCGCGGCCGCCGACGCGTCCGACAAGCGGCGCCGCGAGAACAAGACCCTGTCCGTGCTCGACGGCATCCCGGTGGCGGTCAAGGACAACCTGATGGTCGCCGGCGTCGGGGCCACGGCCGGATCGAACATCCTGAAGAACTACGTCGCGCCTTATGACGCCACGGTCGTCGGCCGGCTCAAGGCCGCCGGCGCCGTCATCCTGGGCAAGACCAACATGGACGAGTTCGCCATGGGCTCGTCGACCGAGACCTCGTGCCACGGGCCGACCCGTAATCCCTGGGATACGGACAAGATCCCCGGCGGATCGTCCGGCGGTTCGGCTGCGGCCGTCGCCGAAGGTTCGGCGATCGCCGCCCTCGGTTCGGACACCGGCGGCTCGATCCGCCAGCCGGCGGCCATGTGCGGCGTGGTCGGCCTGAAGCCGACCTACGGCCGCGTTTCGCGGTACGGTCTGATGGCCATGGCCTCGAGTCTCGACCAGGTCGGCCCCTTCGCCCGCACCGTGGACGACGCGGCCCTGTTGCTTCGCGCCATCGAGGGCAAGGACCGCCTGGATTCGACCAGCGTCGACCTGAAGCCCGATTGGCAGATCCCCTCCGAATGGCAGGAGTCGGTGCGCGGCCTGAAACTCGGCCTGCCCAAGGAATACTTCGTGTCCGGGATGGACGGGGACGTCAACTCGGCGGTCCGCAGCGCCGTCGAGGGCCTGGAGAAGCTCGGCGCCGAGATCAAGGAGGTCAGCCTGCCGCACGCCGACTACGCCCTGGCCGTCTACTACGTGCTCATGCCCTCCGAGGTCAGCGCCAACCTGGCCCGCTTCGACGGCATGCGCTACGGCACGCGGGTCGACGGACCCGATCTGGTGTCGACCTACCGCCTGTCGCGCGGCCGCGGCTTCGGCCGCGAGGTCCGGCGCCGCATCATGGTCGGCACTTACGCCCTGTCCTCCGGCTATTACGACGCCTATTACCTGAAAGCCCAGAAGGTGCGCCGTCTGATCGCGCAGGATTTCGACCAGGCCTTGTCCGAGGTCGATCTCCTGGTGACCCCGACCGCCCCGACCGTCGCCTGGAACATCGGCGAGAAGTTCGACGATCCGATCGCCATGTACCTGTCCGACGTCTACACCGTCTGCGTCAACGTTGCCGGCCTGCCGGCGGTCAGCGTGCCCTGCGGCTTCGCCAAGGGCCTGCCGATCGGCCTGCAGTTCATCGGCCGCCACTTCGATGAAAAAACCCTCTTGCGGGCCGCCCGCGTCCACGAGGCCGCGACCGGACCGTTCAAGATGGCCTATAAGAAATGAATAATCTTAAAACTATGGGCAAAGGCAACAAGTCGGCCGGCCGCGGCAGCGTTCATCCGGGACAGCGGGTCTCGCCGTCCAAGAAGAACCGTTCGACGATGTCCGGAAGTTTTCACATCACGGCCAAGCGCACCGAGGGCGCCCCGCCCTCGTCCCAGCCCAAGGGGGCGGCTCTCTGCCCTTCGTGCGGCGCCGTCTATTACGAAAAGCACTGGCGCTCGGCCGCGGCGCTGCCGGCTGGTTTCAAGACCGCCGGTCTGCCGTCCAAGCTTTGCGAGGAATGCCGCGCCGGGGCGGTCGTGGGCGGCGGCAAGGCCGTCGGCTGGGCCGGCGAACTGCTCGTCACCGGCGTGACCGATCCCGAGCTCCGCGCCGAGATCATGGGGCTGATCAAGAACGTCGGCGACCGGGCCGCCCGGCGCGATCCCGAGGAGCGGATCATCGATCTCCTGGCTTTTCCCTCGGAGATCCGGGTCTATACCACCGAGAATCAGCTGGCCGTATCCATCGGCAAGCAGCTCGACCGCGCCCATAAGGGCGGCAAGCTGGAGATCAAGTGGTCGGCCGGCGACAAGGTCGCCCGCGTGCGCTGGCAGGCCGGAGAGTGACCTATGACCGTGACCATCGACGTCGCCTCGGCGTTCTGGTACGCCGCCTGCGCGCTGGGCGCGCTGGCCGTGCTGGTCGTGCTCTGGCTGATCGTGTCGAAGGTCAGGAATTTCGTCGCCTCCCTGCATTTCGAACGGTCCGATCGCGCGGCTCTCCGCCAGCGCTGGGCCGAGATCGAACAGATGTCCCGCGGCGGCGGCGAGATGAACCGCAAGATGGCCGTGCTCGAGGCCGACAAGCTTCTCGACCAGGCGCTCAAGGCCCTGGCCATGGCCGGCACGACGCTCGGCGAGCGCCTGCGGTTCGCCCAATACAAGTATCCCGATCTGCGCGACGTCTGGTGGGCCCACCGCGTCCGCAACCAGCTGGTCCACGAGGCCAGTTACCATCTGGACGCCGGCCTGGCCGCCAAGGCCGTCCGCGCCTATAAGCGGGCCCTTCTGCGCCTCGGCGCCATCTGATCACATGGAGCGGGTTTCTCTGAAAAGCACCATCAGCAATCTTCGCCGTTTCCGCGAGGTGACGACCATCCT
>JBAIWZ010000225.1:0-4274 GCA_037916955.1 Acutalibacteraceae bacterium
TCGAGGCCGAGCGACTCGAGGCTTCGATTCTGAGAAGTATCCGAAATAATTCTTATCTTCAGTGCGCGGGTTATTGCCTCGGACCCCTGAGAAGTGCTAATTTCACCTCGGCAAGCGAAGGAGGCCCACGATGTTCAGCCCAGTCACCATGGACCGCAGGGAGTTCATCAAGATGAGCGGGGGCGCCTCGGCCGGCGCATTCCTCGGCGGGTTCGGGGGCGGGCCGTATGCTGATGCGTCCGGCGGGGAAAAGCCGCTCCGCATCGCGGTCATCGGCACCGGCGGACGCGGCCGCGGACTTCTCTCGACGATGCTCTCCATGCCGGGTCTCGAATTCCCGGCCTTGTGCGATATCGATGACAACGCCCTCGCGCAAGCGCAGGACATGGCCGTCAAGGCGGGGCACGCAAAGCCCGAGGGTTACGCCAATGGCCCCGAGGACTTCCAGCGCCTGTTGTGGCGTGACGACATTGACGCGGTGGTCATCGCTACTCCATGGAACTGGCACACGCCGATGGCCGTCGCCGCCATGCAGAACAAGAAGTATGCGGCGGTCGAGGTCCCGGCCGCCATGTCGTTCGAGGAGTGCTGGCAGCTCGTCGACGCCTATGAGATGACCGGCGTTCCGTGCATGATGCTCGAAAACTGGAGCTTCCGCCAGGACAATCTCGCCCTCCTCAACATGGTCCGCAAGGGGATGTTCGGGGAAGTCGTCCACGTCCAGTGCTCGCACACGCACGACTGCATCGACCACTGGTTCTTCAACGGCGAGGGGAACATGCGCTGGGGCGGCCGGTTCCTCATCGACCATAACCGCTCGCAGTACCCGACGCATGCCATCGGTCCGGTTTGGCCGTGGATGAACCTCGGGTGCGGCGATTACTTCGCTTCAGCGGTGTCGATGGCGTCCCGCCAGACGGGCGTCAACGCCTATTTCGCGCGGAAGTTCGGGCCGAAGCATCCATTCGCAAAAGCAAAATTCGCACAAGGCGACATCGTCACGACCCTCATCCGGACGAAGCTCGGCAACACGATCTACGTCAAGTACGACATGCAGCTGCCGCGGCCCTACGACAACCAGTGGGAGCTACAGGGCACGCTCGGCATCTACAACGAGCAGAGGAACGCGATCTACCTCGTCGACCGGAGCCCGCAGTATCACCAGTGGGAGCCGTTCGCGCCGTACATGGAGAAGCATGACCACGCGTGGTGGCGGCAGATGAAGGGGCAGGCGGCGGCGGCCGAGCACGGCGGGACCGATTATCTCGAGCTCGCCCTCTTCCTCGAGGCCGTGCGGACGAAGACGCAGACGCCGATCGACGTCTACGACTCCGTGCTCATGAGCAGCATCATCCCGCTCTCGGAAAAGTCGATCGCGGCGGCGGGGGCACCGGTCGAGTGCCCGGACTTCACGCGCGGCAAGTGGAAGACGAGGAAACCGGTCTTCGGGGTGGAGGCATAGGTTGCATCCTTATTGGATATCCCTAGTCGTGGGGCTCCTGTCAGTGGTGTTGCCCGCGGCGTTCTGGATAGTCCGGCCCGCCCGCAAGTCGCGGCTCGTCATTTTGTGTGCCCAGATCGCTTGTTTTGCCTACTGGAATATCGTGATATGGGGCTACACCACCCGTGGCCAATTTGAGGGTCTCTTCAAGCCAAGCGGCGCAACGACAGACGGCTCAATTTTCATGACTGACCGCCTGATGAATCCGCTATTCGCAGCCGCCATCATCCTAGAACTCTGGATCGTAGTAAAAAAATCTCCAAGGTCCTAGGCACCTGGAAAGGACGCGCAACCTTTTTTCGTGCTCTGGAAACGAAGAAAAATGTCAATTGAATTGGGGATTCAATACCCATTTACCGTATTTCCAAAATCTGGCCTGGGGAAATCGGGTAAATGGGTATTGCGTCCCCTGATTTCAGACCTTCTTGAGCTTCTTCAGGAAGGCCGGGTCGATGTCGCAGCCGAGGCCGGGCTTCTCGTTGAGCGTCAGGACGCCCGCCTTGACCGTGAAGCCGTCGATGACCGGATTGACCGTGTGCTCGGCGTTGCCGTCGAGGTCGGCATAGACGATGTTCGCCTGCGAGGCCACGACGTGGGCCGCCGCGCTCAGTGCGATCCCCGACTCGAGCATGCAGCCGACCATGCACCGCATGTTCGCGGCGTCGGCGATGTGGGCGATCCGCACCGAGTTCAGGATGCCTCCGGCCTTCATGATCTTGATGTTCATGTAGTCGCACGCTTCGTTCTTGACGAGCTTGAGCGCGTCCGTCGGCAGGAAAACGGCTTCGTCGGCCATGATCGGGATGGGGCTGTGCTCGCGCACCTCCTTGAGCCCGGCCATGTCCGAGGCGACGACGGGCTGCTCGACGAGCTGGATCCGCAGCGGCTCCATCTTGCGCAGCGCGTAGATCGCCTGCGGCACGGTCCAGCCCTGGTTGGCGTCGATGCGCACGTTGATGTCGAAGCCGATGGCCTCGCGGATGGCCTTGAGCCGGCCGAAGTCGGCGTCGGGGTCGGTGCCGACCTTGACCTTGAGGGTCTTGTAGCCCCAGTCGGCGTGCTTCTTCGTCTCGCGGACGACGGCCTCGGTCGTATCGATGCCGGTCGTGATGTCGGTCTCGAAGGAGGGCTTGTCGCCGCCGAGGAGTCTGAAGAGCGGCATCCCCGCGACCTTGCCGACGATGTCGTAGAGGGCCATGTCGAAGGCCGCGACCGCGCTGGGGTTGGAGTGAACGATGGCCCCGATCTCGCGCAGCAGGGCGTCGACGGCGAGCGGGTTCTTGCCGATGAGCATGGCCCGGATCGCCTTGGCCGCCTCGGCGTTAGTGGCCTGCGTCTCGCCCGTGATCGGCGGGAAGGGACACGCCTCGCCGATCCCGATGATGCCCTGATCGGTGATGACCCGGATGAGGAGGTCGCTTGCACCGCTCATCTCGCCGATCGAGATGCGGAAAGGAGCGACGAGCGGGATGTCGAAATAGTAGATCTCGACACCGGTGATCTTGATCTTGGGCGCGGCCGCCTTGGCTGTTTCGGCTTTCTGCGAGGCCAGGCCCGGGACGCTCGCGCCGGTCGCCAGGGCGCCGAGTCCGATCATTTTTAGGAATTGTTTTCGCGACACGTTCATCAAGTCTCCTTTCTCGATCCTTTGGCGAGCCCTCATTTTATTCACGATGGCCGGGGTTTTCAAGAGGGGTTTTCGCGAGAATAGCGGGGCAGCGCGAGCAGGTTTTCGGCGGGGGTTCCGCGCGGGATCTCGCAGCCGGCTTCGACGATGAACTTAGGGCCGGCAGCCTGCCGGCAAGCGGCAAGCGCGGCCTCGACGGATTCGGGCGTCCCATCGCGTATGACCCGCACGGGATCCAGATTTGCGCCGATCACCCGCTCCGGTCCCATCTCCCGGCGCGCCTCCGCCATCGGCACGGGATAGTCGATATCCGTCATCGCGCAGCCCAGCCGGCGCATCCCCCCGAGGATCTTTCGCGTGTTCCCGCAGATATGAAGCCGGACCCGCGTCCCCATCGCATGGAGGCCGTCGACGAGCCGCTTCTCGAACGGCCACACGAACTCTTCATAGATCCTCGGCCCGACGAGCGAAGCCGCCGCGTCCCCCACGCCGATATAATCGACGCCCGCCTCGACCTGGGCCCGCGCAAACGTGAGCGCCATGCGCACCGCGAAATCAAAGACGTCCCGCACAAACTCCGGGTCATCATAGAAGTCCGTCATCAAGCGGTTGATGCCGCGCAGGTCCGCCGCCTCGGCGCAAGGGCCTTCGACCCAACCCTCGATGAGCTTCTCGCCGCCGATGCGTTCGCGGAAAAGCCCGGCCGCCTGCACCCTGTCGTCCATGCGCCCGCCGCCCAGCGGATCGGGAACGCGGAGCGTCTTCAGGACCGACTTGTCCACGAGAAGCGCGCCCGCTTCGTTCACGGCCGGCGGCTGATCCTCGAAGAATTCGATGGCCGCGCCGCAGTCCGCCGCCTCCCGCGCCGGGTCCGAAATGCACGAAACGTGATCGATATCAAATTTCGCCGCGGTCCGGAGCTGGCCCTCGACGAGCGTCTCGAAGTGAGTCGCGTATCGCCCGTACGGCACGCCGATCTCGTCGGCCGCGAACATCATCGTGATCGGCATGACCGGCGGCCGGTCGGGCTCGCCGCCCGCCCATAAGGCCAGGATCCGCTCGGCGCCGTTCACGCCCGTCTTCTACCTTTCGATCTTCCTGCGGACCGTGGGCACGACCTTCACCGGTCCGATGAGCCCCGACGGC
>JBAIWZ010000226.1:0-1535 GCA_037916955.1 Acutalibacteraceae bacterium
GAGGCAGCATCTGACCTACACCTTCGGCGGCAAGGTCTTCGGCGATTTCCCGATCTCGAGCGGCGTCAGGAGCATGCCGACGCCGAAAGGCGAGTTCACGATCATGGCCAAGGTCCCGGTGAAGCACTACGGCGGCCCGGGTTACGATCTGCCCAACACCAAATGGAACCTGATGTTCACCAAGCGCGCCTACGGCTATTACATCCACGGGGCCTACTGGCACAACAATTTCGGACACCCGATGAGCCACGGCTGCGTGAACGTGTCCTACGCCAACATGGAGTCGCTTTACTGGTGGGCGCAGCTGGGCACCAGGGTCGTCATTTTCTGACCCGCGAACGGAAGCCAGGGAAAATAAAAAAAGCCCCGGAAGGTTCCGGGGCTTTTGAGATCAGGCGTCCGCGAACGGCCGCAGCATCCGCCGCCTCAGGACGACCGCCGCGCCGACGCCGGCATCGGTCAGCAGGCTCAGGACCGGATAGGCCAGGTCGGCCGGCTGGTCCTGCCAGCGCATCAGCACCACCAGGATGTTGATGGCGTAGGCCAGGCCGAAGCCGAACCAGGGGAGCGGCCGTTCGGTCGACGGGTCGCGCCAGACGCCGCGATAGGTCGGCACGTTCGACAGGACGAAAGCGCCCTGAAGGAGCAGGTTCGCCCAGGTCGCGCTGCGCGATACCCACCAGACCGCCGCTGCCGAAAGGCCGATGGCCAGGATCCCGCGGTCAAAGACCGCGAGCCTGGTCAGCCGGCCTTTCCAGACGGACACGGTCAGAATGACGGCGCAGGCCAGGGCGCCGGCGATCGGCGTCGCCGCCTTGGCCGGATCGCGGCACATGGCCAGGTAGCTGGCGGAGTTCAGTACGGCCAGGAACGTCCAGAGCGTCCAGGTGGCCGCGTTCGGTTTGGAGGCGCCGCGAAGCACCTGCCTCAGGTACAAAGCGTAAGCGGAAAAGTGCACCAGTCCGGCGATGACGCCCAGCACGGCGCTGGCAGACATGCGTTGCTCCTGCTCGCTTTTAAGGTTCAAGGATCAGGCGACGCAAAAAAAAGGCGTCATGGCAATATGCCAAAGACGCCCGGTTCGGTCAATGGGTCATTTTGCGGCGGCTGCCAGCGAGCGGGCGGCGCTCTGGCCGGCCAGGTGCCCGGTGGCCCAGCAGGCCTGGAGATTGAAGCCGCCGGTGAACCCGTCGACGTTCAGGAGCTCGCCGGCGAAATACAGCCCGGGGCAGATCTTCGACTCCATGGTCGCCGGGTCGACGTCCTTGGTATCCACGCCGCCGGCAGTGACGAATTCCTCGCCCGCGGCCCGTCCGGTGATCCGGATCGGCGCGGCCTTGGCGGCCGCGGCCAGGCGGCGCGCCTCCATTTTGCCGAAAGCGCCGGCCGGCCGGTCCGGATCTAGTCCGGCCAGCCGGCAGACCTCGGCGATCAGCGAGCGGGGGAGCTCCAGGCCGGCCGCGTTGGCCAGGTTCTTCTTCGGTTCGGAAGAGAGCGAATCCCAGAGGCTCGCGGCGAGGTCCTCGGCGGAGATG
>JBAIWZ010000227.1:0-4470 GCA_037916955.1 Acutalibacteraceae bacterium
GGGCTCGCGCCAGGGAAACGCCGGCCAGCCGTCGCGGCCAGGCGTCGGCGGTCGTGAGCGAGGTCAGGCTGGGCGCGAGCGGCGTGATCGAGTGGCCGAGCGCCTCGGCAAAGGCGTAGCCGTCGCCGGTCGAGCCGGTGTGGCGGTAGGCCTGGCCGCCGGCGGCCAGGACCAGGCGGCGGGCGGTGACCACGCCGCCGTCCTTCAATCCGATGGCGAAACCGCCGTCGGTCCGCCGCACCCCGGATGCCCCGTGCCCGAGGAACCGGCGGGTCCGGCCGGACGACGCGAACAGGCGCTCGAAAACCGCGACCACGTCGCGGCCGTCGTTCGAGCGGGGAAAGACGCGGAGGTCGGCCTCGGTCTTGAGCGGCACGCCGCGGGACTCGAACCACTCCCGCACGGCCGACGGCGGAAAACGGTGCATGGCCGAGGTCAGGAATTTGCCCCCGCGGGGGTATTTGGCGAGCACGGCGCGGAGGTCGTCCAGGCCGGTGGTCACGTTGCAGCGTCCGCCGCCGGTGATCAGCAGTTTCGCGCCGATGTCGCGGTTCTTGTCGACGAGGGCGATGCCGGCCGCCGGGTCGGTCTCGCCGGCCGCCGCCGCGGCCATCAGGCCCGCGGGTCCGGCGCCGATCACGGCGATGTCGGCTCGATTTTCACTCCCGGTCGGGGCCATGTCAGCGGGTTTCAGCCGTCTTCTTTTTTCGCCGCGCGATGATGACGTCGCCTTTGGGGAATTTGTCGGTCTGGACCAGTTCGACGTCGAAGCCGCGGCGCTTCAGGTATTCGACCCGGGCGCTGTCCAGCTTGGTCATCGCCTCCATGCCCCGCTTCCAGTTCTTTTCGTTCGGATCGTTGGTGGCGGCCGAGGCCGAACACAGCCCGCGCCACTCCTCCTGCGACAGGTTGTATCGCGCCGGCTGGTCGACGGCCTTGTCGTGGCAGCAGGTCATGATGACGAGCAGCGGGCTTTCCGAGCCGACCCACTTCTCGATGATGTCGTCCGAGAGCGTGCCGCAGGCGTGCTTGGCCACGACCACGGAATCCGGCGTCGGCTCGGCCTCCTGGACCGTTTCGTAGGTATGGACCACCTTGCCGCGCAGTTCGTCGCGGAACGGCAGATAGTCGATGATGGTGTCGGTGAACACGTCGAGCTGGTGCAGGCGGCTGAAGGGATCGACGATCCGGGCCTCCTTGAGCTGGCGGCCTTCGGCCAGCAGCTTGGTGCCGACGGCCAGGCCGAGGTCGCCGGCGCCGCCGGCCATGTCCATGACCGTGACGGGCTCGTCCGGCAGCCGATCCAGGCTCGGCGACATGCTGTCGATCATGTAGCGCAGTTCGTCCATCTTCTGCCGGACCTTGCGCTCGGTCTTTTCGACGGTCTTCTCGAAATCCTTCTCGCTCACCGCCTTGCCCTTCCTGGCCCGTTCCTTGCGGACGTTCTCGAGCGAATCCAGGAAGATGACCTGGCTCTTGGCGAATGACAAGCCTTCGTAAAAAAGGTCCTTGGTCCGGACCAGCGCGGTTTCCGGCGATGCCGCGGCCGGGGTCTCCGTTTCCGGACGGCGGCGCAGGAAAGACATCGGGTCCTGCTTGACCTCGCCGCTCTTCATGCCTTTCTGGCTGGTCGGCTCGAACAAGGTGTGCGTCAGGGCTTCGGCCGGCGGATCGACCGTTTCGTCCGGACCGAGCGGACGGCTCTTGTCCGAAGCCCGGGCCACGGCCCGGGCCAGGTCGAAGTTCCGCGACAGCACGACGGCGAAGCCGGGGTAGAGTTTCTTGATGAGCGCCTCGCCCTTGTCGTTCACGTAGAATTCCACGTCCTTGCGGCCGCGGTCCTCGCGGAGTTCGGGGTGCAGACCCCATTTCTCCAGCACTCCGGCGTCGATCTCCTTGGCGCCGACGAAAAGCATGCCGTCGGCGTCCTGGATGATGCCGGCCTCGTAGCCGTTCACCGCCATGGCGATGAAGCCGTTGTCCATTTCCGAGATGGGCACGCCCTCGACGACGCGGAACCGCTTCTGCGATTCCTCGAGCACGTGCCGGCGCGCCTTCTCGAAGAATTTTTCCGGGTCGGCTTCGGCCGCGGCGAGATTGCCGCGGACGCGGTCCAGGTCAGCCAGGAATTCGGCCTCGGTCAGGTCCATCTCCCGTTCCTTGCCCAGCGTGTTGGCGGCGTTCATCATCATCCAGACCTTGGCGTCCGGGTCCCGTGCCTCCTTGAGTTTGGCGGCGTAAGCCCAGGGACCGCCGGTCTGGATATCCAGCGTCATCTTGAGCACGTCCTCCAGGCGGCCGCCTTCCTTTTCAGCGACAGCTTCGACCGGCCGGCGCGTTTCGGCCGCGGCCAGGATGCCGACCGGGTCCAAGCCGCGCTTGATCCGGTCATCGAGGCCGCGCAAACCGTGCGCCTGCCCGAATTCGGCCAGTTCCTTCTTCACTTCTTCGACGCGGGTACGGGCTTCGGCCTCGCGGGCCTCGGGCGGGGCCGCGCCTTCCGGCGAGAATCGCATATGCGGGCAGAGATAAGGCTATGATATAATCATATCAGATAAGAAGGGAACGTCATCAGACCACTATGAACGGTGCAGGATCATCCGGACGGACGGGCGCGCCGCGGCGCCGCGCCGGCTTCAGTTTGATCGAGCTCCTGGCCGTCATCGCCGTCATCGGGCTGCTCGCGACGATCGCGGCCGTGGCCTCCGGCGGAGCGCTCAAGAAGGCCCGGGATGCCAAGCGCAAGAACGACCTGGCGCAGATCGGCCGGTTCCTGGCCGCGGGCTGTTATACGCCCAACGCCGGAGCTGGGGAATACGACCTGTCGATCATCATCGCCGAACTGAAGGCCAAGAATCCGCAGTACGCGGCCATGGTCGGCAGCCCGCCGCGCGACCCGCGGAAAGGCACGAACTCCGATTCCTATTACCGCTACGCCGTTTCCGCCGACGGCACCAAGTGCGCGCTCTGGGGCAACCTCGAGAACGCCGCCGAGCCGGTCACGGTGACCGGGGTGACGGCGCCGACGCCCGGCGGCGGGACCGGCGTCCTCCAGGGCGCGAGCCCCGGCTGGAACGGGACCGACAAGTACTTCGAGGTCACTAACTGAAACAATATGGACGAGGACATCAGCAAAAAATTGGACGAAATGCAGAAACAGCTCAGCGCCGTTTACGTTTCGGTCGAGAAGACGCGGAAATATTTCCAGTGGACGCTCATCATCACCCTGGTCACGGTCGTCCTGCCGCTGATCGGCCTCATCTTCGTCATCCCCATGTACCTGGGCACGCTGACCAGCTTCTCCTCGATCTGATACCGCACGTCGGCAGATCTCCGGACCCGGGTCCGGAGATTTTTTTTTGCGGAAAGCCCGCCCGTCGATAATAAAAAACACCCGGAGGACCCGGGTGCCGTCTTTCAGACGATGATCCCTTTCCAGGGGACGACGTTCTCCTCGGCCAGGACCAGCCGCGGCCGCAGCCAGCCTTGGCCGCGGTAGACGGTGATCGAAGCGTTCTCGAAGACGCCGGCGTGGTAGCGCCGCACCACCTCTTCGATCGAGAAGTGGTGGATCAGCCGCTGGAAGAGGAGCAGCCAGTGGCCGTGGACCACGATCAGGCCCTTCTGGCCGTGGCCGTCGCGGGCCAGCGTGCCCAGGAAGCTGTGGATGCGCAGCTCGACGTCCGGCCAGTTCTCGCCGCCGAGCGCGCGGAAATGGTACAGCCCCTCGCGGTCCTTGCGGACCATCTCGCTGGGGTAGAGGCGCCGGATCTCGTCGCGGGTCATGGCATGCCAGATGCCCCGTTGGGCCTCGGCCAGCCGCGGATCCTCGCGGACCCGGACCTCGGGGTACATCAGCGCCATCGTCTCCTTGGCGCGGCGGTAGTACGAGGTGTAGTAGAAGTCGAATTCGCCGAAGCGCTTGCGGACGTACTCGCCGGTGAGCCGCGCCTGTGCCCGGCCGCGTTCGGTCAGGCCGTAGGCGTGCGTGGGCACTTCGTAACTGGCGCGTTCGTCGACCGAGCGCACGTTGCCTTCGGATTCGGCGTGGCGCACCAGGACCAGCAATTTAGGCCAACCCATCTGGCACCTCCATCATCGGCAGGGAAATGAACTGCTCCTTTCTTATAACGTTCCGGGGCATCGGTCAACGGAGCGTCCAAGTCTCCGCCGCGGCTTGACCGGGCGCGGCCGCCTGCTAAGCTCCGGGCGTGTTCCTTCCCAAGAGGTGAAACATGAGATCAGAACTCCTGAGCCGGATCGCGGCTTGCCGGGATTGCCTCAAGCACCTGCGGACCCCGGACGAAGCGGCTTACCGCCGCCTGCCGGCCGCCGCCGACGAGGACGGCTGGATGAGCCCGTTCGGATCGCCGTACGCGGTCGACGTCAACAAGATCCTCTGCAGCAAGGCCATCCGCCGGCTGGCCAGGAAGACCCAGGTCATCGCCCTGTCCAAGAACAGCCACACCC
>JBAIWZ010000228.1:0-3271 GCA_037916955.1 Acutalibacteraceae bacterium
GCATCTTCTTCGAACGTTTGACGATGACCGGGTTGATGAGCGCGATCGGGCCGTCGGCGCTGTCGGCCAGGAAGACCCGGACGCTCTCGCCGACCTGCGGCGCGGCGATGCCCACGCCCTTGGCCGCGACCATGGTCTCGGCCATATCCCGGATCAGCCGGTCCAGCTTTTCGCTGCCCAGTTCCTTGGGGTCCAGCTCCGGCGCGCGCCGGCGGAGGATCGGATCGCCTTCGGTTATGATCTTTCTGACGGCCATAAATTCATCTGCTGGGGTCGTTTGCGATGGGTCAATTTAGCCTGTTTTCGGCCCTTTTGTAAAGATTGGCCGGATCGGCCGGCGGCCTTGGCGGCCGGCCGTTTGGCCGAGTCCGGCGACGCCTTGGTCTTCCAAAAAAAAAGCTTTCGGGGGTCCCGGGCGTCGCTTTGCTTGATCTCGGCGAAGATGGCCCGGGCTCGGGCCGCGCCGACACGCTTGATGGCGCCCAGATACATGGCGAACCGGCTGCGTTCGCCGAAATAGGCGCTGATCTCGTCGGCCAGCGCGTGCATCTCCGAATGGAGCCGGTAATTGGGCTTGGGTTGGACCCGGGACGCCACGATCTTGCCGATCTTGTCCATATTCCCGCTTCAGCCGGCCTGGGCCGGCGCCATTCCATTATAAATAAAAAAAGCCCGAACGGGCATGGCCTCCGGCCGCGGCATCAGGAGATCTTGTTCGAGGCAACGACGTAGCCGACCCCGAACGGTTTCTCATAGGACAGCACCGTCGAAGCGTAATTGACCTCGTCCATGAGTCCGGCCAGGATCGCCAGCGCTTTGACGCCGCAGGCCTTGGCTTCGGTCGCCCAGGCTTCGTCCACGTCCAGGATGCCGGCCAGGTTGCGCTTGTTCAGGTCCGCGATCACCTTGTCGTCGAAAGCGACGCCGCGCGGCGAAAAGCCGCCGGGCGAGTTCTCGCTGACGCAGTGCGACAGGTCGGCTGAGGCGATGATCGCCACCCGCCTCGTCGAACTCATGACCTCGTCCTTCAGTTCGCGGCCGAATTCGTAGTGCGTCTTGATGTCGAGCTGGGAGGTGATCAGCGGGATGATCTTGACCTGGGGCAGGTGCGGCGTCAGGTACGAGAGCGGCACGGCCGAGCCGTAATCCAGGAAGTCGGAGCTGTCGAGCGACAGCGGCAGGTGTTTGATCTTGAAGTCCTCGCGGATCCGGTCGACGAGCATGATGTCCGCTTTCCATTTGATCTTGGTCACCAGGTCGCCGAACTCCTCGAAGTTGGTGACGTATTCCGGATTGACGTTGATGACCATGGCGTCCGGCAGGGAGTTGCCGTGAGGCGAGATGACGATGACCGTTTCCGGCTGGGACAGGTAGATCTCCTGTTCGAGCTGCTCCATGGCCTTCTTCGTCTGGTCGAGCAACGCCAAAGCTTCCTTGCCCACGGTCGGCATGAGCAGGGGAGTATGGGGGACGATGCAAGAAAAGACGAGCGCCATATTCACAACCATTCTAGCACACAATTTTTTGCTAGGCTAGGGCATTTGTCCCCGGTAGGCGGGAAGCCTAAGAGGGCCGTTTTCGGATTGACATTGAGCCTGAAAACTGCTAATTTAGGCCACGATGCGCCGTGGGCGCGTTCCGGCCCGGCCGACCGGGCTGCCGTACCTTGAGTCGGGCGTTTCCGATAGCGGTGCCCCAAGGAGAAAGTCATGAACGTTGTCCTGGCGATAGTCGCCGTCATTTGGCTGGCGCTTGGCTACCTGACCGGCCGCCTCCTGGCCGCGATGGACGACGACGGACCCGTACCGAAGAGCTGGCCGCTGAAGGCCTGGGACTTCCTGACCGGCTTCGTCTTCTGCTGGCTGGTGCTGGCCGTCGTGGTCGCCGCCATCCTGCAGATCATCGAAGACCGCCGCGCGGCCGGATCGGCCGGACAAGGAGATGTCTGATGACCGCGGTTCTGATCGTACTCTCGGCCGTCGCCGTCGGGATCGGCGCCGGCCTCTGGGCGCTGCGGGCCGAACCCCGGCCGCTGCCGCGCCGGCGAGCCGTCATGATCTTCGCGATCGGGTTCGTCGCCTGGCCCGTGGTGGCCGCGTTGCTCCTTTTTTTCGGACTGATCTTTCTGGATTTCTGGCTCAACTGGGACGAAGTGAAGAAGTTCTGGGAAGAAGAAATGGCTGAGGACGCCTGATCTTAGCACCTGCCGCTCCGGCGGGTGTTTTTTATTGCGAGGCGCCGGTCCGACGGGCCGGGTTTTACCGATATTTGTCGTTATACACAGCAGGACTTGATGTTCGGTTTTTGTTCGGGTATACTGAAACCAGATAGGCAGTGCTGTGGATAAGTAAACCAACGCGACAGGCTATGGAAAAAGAAAAATTGACCAAACGGCAGGCCGAGATCCTGGAGTACATCGTCAGCTACCTGCGCGAGCACGGGTATCCGCCGTCGTACCGGGAAGTGGGCGAGCATCTGGGCATCTCCTCGACCGCCACGGTCCATGAGCACATCAAGAATCTGGAAGCGAAGGGGTTCCTGAACACCGACGGGACGGCCGGGCGGGCCATCGAGGTCGATCCGGGCGTGGTCCGGTCGGCGAAGGCCGTCGAGCTGCCGCTCATGGGGCTGATCACCGCCGGCGAACCGATCGAGGCGATCGAAACGGGGGAGACGATGGAAGTCCCGGAGGCGCTGGCCGGGGACGCGGCTAATTCGTTCGTCCTGAAAGTGAAAGGCAATTCGATGATCGAGGACGGCATTCTGTCCGGCGACTACGTGGTCGTCGAGCGCAACCCGGCGCCGCGCGACGGCGAGATCGTGGTGGCCCTGCTCGACAACATGTACGCCACGCTGAAACGGTTCTACCGGGAGAAGGGGCGCATCCGCCTGCAGCCGGCCAACAGCACCATGCAGCCGATATACGCGCGCGACGTGATCGTCCAGGGCGTCGTGCGCGGCCTGATCCGCAATTTCAAGGGCGCCGGGACTTTTTAAAGGTCGATAAAAAAGAAAACGTCGTTCCCGTGGGAGATGAGAACGGCGCTTTCCGCGCCGCGGGCCAGCCCGCCGCGCTTACCACTCTGGGTGGTACCTCCACTGTACCACTTTCGTCGGGAGGAATCACATTATGGCCAGGAGAAGGATCCGAGCTATCTACCGTCAGCTCATCGGCGCGCTCGCCGACATCCTGATGGTCTGAAGGAACGGCCGGCGCCGAACGACGCCGGTCCCGGCCGGCAGACCCGAGCGAAATCCAAAAACGCCCCGG
>JBAIWZ010000229.1:0-7492 GCA_037916955.1 Acutalibacteraceae bacterium
AGCTGACGCAGCAGATGAAGAAGGACTACAACCTGCGCTCCAAGGTCAAGGGCGCCATGACCTACCCGATCGTCATTCTGGTGGCCATGCTCGGCATCACCATCGGCCTGATGACCTTCGTCCTGCCGAAGCTGCTCGACGTCTTCAAGGAAGCCGGCGACATCAAGCTGCCGCTCGCGACCCGCATCCTGATCGCCATGAGCGACTTCATCCAGCTGCACGGCCTGCTGGTCGCCGTCGGCTTCGTGCTGCTGGTGATCGCCCTGGTCGTCTTCAGCCGGACCAAGATCGGCCGGAGCATCATCCACACCGGCATCATCCGCAGCCCCCTCATCGGGCCGATCGCCCGCCAGGTCAACCTGGCCCATTTCTCGCGCACCCTCTCCGGCCTGCTCAAGACCGACATTCCCGTCGTCCAGGCACTGGCGGTCACGGCCGACGTGCTCGGCAACGTCCACTACCACAACGCCGTGCTCGAGGCGGCCGAATACATCAAGAAGGGCGAGACCATCTCCCGCAGCCTGTCGGCCCACCCGCGCCTGTTCCCGCCGCTCGTCATCCAGATGGTCCTGGTCGGCGAACGCTCCGGCAACGTCGACACCCTGCTCGCCGAGATCGCCGACTTCTACGAGGAGCAGGTCGACAACGTCCTCAGCAACCTGTCCTCGATCATCGAGCCGATCCTCATCCTGCTGCTCGGCGGCATGGTCGGCGGCATCGCCCTGGCCGTGATGATGCCGATGTACTCGCTGACCCAGGCTATCTCGGAATCGTGAGCCGCGCCGCGGGCGAAGGCATCCTTATGGACCATTCCCGGACCAGGCATCAGACGACCGGCGCGACCGCCGGTTTCACTTTGGCCGAGACGCTCGTCACCGTCGGCCTGGTCGCCGTGCTCCTGGCGATCTATTCGACGCTGCTCTCCGGCACCATCTTCCTGCGCCGCTCCCAGTACAACACCCAGGCCGCCAACTTCATCCAGGAGGAGCTGGACACCCTGCACACGCTGCCCTTCGCCGACCTGACCAACCGCAGCGGCGGCAATTTCCTGGGCGTCGCCTACCAGCGCGGGCCCTGGTACGTGGCCAGCGGCGTCGACGGACAGGGCCACCGTCTCGAGCTCGACTCCACGCCGCCCGCGCTCGTCGAAGAGACGGGACTGGCGATCCTGCCCGGCAACTACCGCGAGAACTTCCAGTTCAGCGCCAAGGTCAAGGTAGACCCGAGCTCCCCCGCCGGCTGGAACGCCGGCCTGGCCTTCCGCTACCGCGACGCGGAGGATCACTACCGCCTCCGCTTCTCCTCCGGCGGCATCGCCCTGGACAAGGTGGCGCACGGCACCCGGACGACGATCTGGTCGCAAAGCACGACCTTCACCACCGGCACCTGGTACACGCTGGAAGTCGACGCGCAGGACAACAACCTGACCCTGAAAAAGAACGGCGCCATCCTCGCCGCGGTGACCGAGCAGACGTTCATCATGGGCGATCTGGCGATCATGTCGATCGGCGGCGCCCGGGTCCAGGCCGACGACGTCTCCGTGATCGAGAACGGCGTGACCGCGAGCTGGAACTTCGAATCCGACGCCCTCAACACTTTCCCGGTCGACTGGAAACGCCTGAGCTGGAACGACTTCCCCGGCGGCGCCGGCACCCTGACGATCGACAGCTACCTGGGGGAGCCGACGATGAAGCAGGCGACGGTCAACATCTCCTGGCAGGACGCCGGCCGGACCCGTTCGGTGTCCGGCACGACCGTACTCTACTGATATGGAACAGCGACGACACCAGCGATCGGCGCCGCTCCCCCGCCTCCGCCGCGCGGCCGGCATCAGCCTGATGGAGACCATGGTCGTGGTCGCGATCATGAGCCTGCTGCTCCTGATCATCACCCAGATCTTCGCCCTCAACTACCGGATCCTCGAACAGCAGTCCGCCCGCTCCGACAACGAGACGGGCGCGATCCTCGCCGCCCGGGCCATCTCCCAGGCGACCCGGGGCGCGGACTCCGTGCTGGCCTCGTACACCATCGGCGGGACGCTCTACACCAGCTCCTCGACGGTGCTGGTCGTCAAAATGCCGGCCATTAACGCCTCGGGGAACGTCATCGAGAACGCCTTCGACTACACGGCCTTCTACCGCGACCCGCTGAAGAACACCTTCATCAAGGCGGCCACCCAGGCCGACGCGAACAGCATCCGCCGGTCCGGCACGCGGCTGATGACCGCCTACAATCAGACGCTGATCTTCCGCTACAACGAACCGGACATCACCAAGGCGAACCGGGTCTCGATGTACCTGGTCAACTCCCAGACCAAGCGGGGCCAGACCTTCACCACCCGCGGCTGGACGTCGATCTTCCTCAGGAATTTCCAATAACCGGCCGACAGCCGTTCGGCCGCACTCGATCTTTCCGAGGCGTCGCCGCCGGACCAGCGGCGCCCGGAAACCATAGCCGGCGTCCGGCGGGCCTTCCCGCCCTGACGCCGCGGAACATCTATATGATTCGAAATCGTCTCGCCGGGCGCGCCGGGACCGCGGGGTTCTCCCTGCTCTCGGCCTCGCTCCTCATCGGCCTGCTCCTGGCCTTCGGCCTGGTGCTCATTTCCTACATGCAGGCGACCCGCAACGCCAGCCGCGCCCTGGAGACGGCGGTGACCGGCACCCAGCTGGCCGAGGCCGGCGTCGAAAAGGCGCTGTTCTGCATGAACTCGACGAACGGCGCCAAGTGCGGCGGCACCTACGGCATCAACTACGTCGGAGAGACCAACGTCGACATCGGCACCGGCCGCTTCACCACGACGGTCACCGGCAGCGGCACCGGCCGGCACATCCGGGCCACGGGCACCGTGCCGGGCGGCCGGACCAAGGTCGTCGAGACCGACGTGACGACCATCCCGCCGACCGACAACACCACCTTCAGCTACGCCATGCAGACCGGCGACGGCGGCGCCCACCTCGAGAACAACGCCCAGATCTCGGGCACGCTCTACGCCGACGGCAACGTCGACTGCCAATCCGACCAGGCCAAGGTCGACGGCGACCTGTACGTGGCCAAGACCGGCGGCATGATCCTCAGCTGCACGGTCAACTATGACGCCCACGCCGACAAGATCCTGACCTCCAAGGTCCTGCGGAACGCCTTCTATCAGAGCGACATCACCGGCACCACCGTCACCGGGACCAAATACCCCGGCAGCCCCACCCCGGTCGTCGAAAACCTGCCGGCGGTCGACCTGACCTTCTGGCACGACTCGGCCGAGACCGGCGGCACCTACTTCGGCAATTACGTCGCGGCGGACAACAGCCATCTCGGGCCGCTCAAGATCACCGGCGACCTGAGCCTGGGCAACAACATCGACGTGGTCCTGGACGGTCCGGTCTGGGTCATGGGCAACGTCTACATGGAGAACGGCTCCTCGCTCACCCTGGCCCCGACCTGGGGCGCCTACAGCACGGCGGTGCTCGCCGACGACCCGAACGACAACGTCAACCACGGCAAGATCACGATCATCAACGGCGCCAGCATCAGCGGCAGCGGCAATCCCAAGAGCCACATCATGCTGATCAGCACCAACAGCTCGCTGAGCGACACGGCACCCGCCCTGTCGGTGGCCAACAACGCCAGCGGCGCCGTCTTCCTGGCCGTCAACGGCACCATGCGGCTCCAGAGCAACGCCGGCGCCAAATCGCTGGCCGCCAAGCGGCTGTTCGTCGACCAGAACGCCGTCATCACCTACGTGGAATCCGAACTAGCCGACATGAACTTCTCGAACAGCCCGGGCGGCATCTGGCGGCTCAAGGAAGGGTCCTGGTTCGAAGCCCGCTAGGGCTTTCCCTTGAAGCCGGCAATCGGGTAAAATAAGCAGGAAGCCGCCCGACTTTGCCGGCCGGCCCGTATCCGTGCCTTTCGCCTTATGGCGCTCTTCAATCCGCTGTCCAACGCCTTCGGCCTGGACATCGGGGACCGCACCTTCAAGGTGGTCCAGTTCAGCAAACACGCGCATTCGAGAAAGACCTACCGCCTGACGGCCTGGGGCAGCGTTGTCGTCCCCGAAGGCATCATGGAGCGCGGCGAGGTCCTGAACATGACCAAGGCGGTCGAGCACATCCGCCGGGCCGTCTCCAGCACCCAGGGCCGACTGCGCGGCCGGGCCGTCGTCGCCTGCCTGCCGGAAGCCAAATCCTTCGTCAAGATCATCGAGGCGGACAAGGGCCTGAGCCGCGAAGAGCTGCGGCAGATCGTGATCAAGGAGATCGGCCAGAGCATCCCCCTGCCCATCAACGACATCTACTACGACTGGCAGGTCCTGCCGGAGAAGGCCGAACCCAGACCCAAAGCCGAGCCGGCGCCGGCCAAGAAGGAAGAAACGCCGGGCGCCGAGGCGGCGGCCGGATCAGCCGCGCCGGCCGTCGGCCAGCCGGCGCCGGCGGGAGCGGCGCCGGAAACGCCCGCCGCATCCGAGACCGCGCCGCCGGCCGAAGGGGCCGGATCCCCCGCCGAGGCGGCGGAGGGAACGCCGCCGGCCGAAGGCGAAGCCGCTCCGGCCGAAGCCGGCGCGGGATCCGAGGAGGTCCCCGAAGCCGAAGCGCCCCAGCCGAAGCGCGACGTCACCCGCATCCTGCTCGCGGCCGCGCCCCGGAACCTGATCGACGCCTACTGCCAGATGCTCGAGGCCGCCGGACTCGCCCCGATCGCCTTCGAGGTCGAAGGCGTGGCCATCGCCCGGGCCGTGGTCCCGGCCAACGAACTGATCAACGAGGCCATCGGCATCCTGGACATCGGCGCCACCCGCTCCAGCCTGATCGTCTTCGACGAGGATGTCCTGCAGATGTCGATCAGCATCCCGCTCTCGGGCAACGAACTGACCAAGATCATCAGCGAGAAGCTGAGCATCACCGTCGACGACGCCGAGCTGCTCAAGATCGAATGTGGCCTGGACGCCCACCGCTGCGAGGACCGGATGTGGAGGATCCTCCTGCCGCTCATCGACGACATGAGCTCCAAGATCAGGAACGCCCTGCGCTTCTACAAGATCGGCTTTCCGATGGGCAAGAAGATCGAGCGGCTCTATCTCTGCGGCGGCGGCGCCCATTTCCGCGACATCGACACCGTCCTGTCCCGAAAGCTGACCATCAAGGTCCGGCGCGGCGATTCCCTGTGCAACGTCCAGGCCGTGCCCCGGGCCTTCCCCCGCGAGAACGCGCTGACCTACGCCACGGCCATCGGCCTCGGCCTCCGCGCCGCCGACGAGAACGACCGTTACCGGAGCTCGTTCCGCGTCTGACCTATGCGCATCACCCTTAACCTGCTGCCGCCGGACAAAAAGAAGGCCCTGCAGACCGGGCTGGTGATGGCCTATGCCCAGACTATCGTCTTCATCCTGTTCCTGGTCACGGTCTTCGTTTCCGGAACGCTGATGTCCGTCCGGCTGATGCTCAGCGCCGACTACGAAACGCTCAAGAAACAGGCGGATACGGCCAGCTCCAGCGAGACCACCGACATCGTCACCAGCATCCGGCAGATAAATTCCTACCTGAAGGAGGTCGACGGCACCCAGCACGGCTTCATCGCCTGGTCCCGGGTCCTCGAGGACCTGACCCCGCTCATCCCGGCCGACGTCCATTTGGACCGCATCACCATCACCGAAGACAACAAGATCGTGCTGACCGGCGTCGCCCAGACCCGCGACAGCGCCCTGGCCATGCTCAAGAAGCTCAAGGAGCAGCCCTACCTGTCGAACGTGGTCAGCCCGCTGTCCAACATCCTCCAGCGGCAGAACGTGGAATTCGACTTCGAGATGACCTACCAGCCGCCGATGTCGAATTGATATGAAGGTAAACAAGCGCATCACCGTCACGATCTCCCTCCTGGGCGGCATCACGCTGGCCCTGATCGGCGCTATTTGCATTCCGACGATACTGTCGATCCGCGGCCTCCAGTCGAGCATCAACGACGAGAACTACAAGATCGAGGAGCGCTACGCGATGCGCCGGCTGACCCGCAAGTCGCTCGGCCAGCTCGAGGAGACCAAGCAGCGCATCCTGCCCCTGCGGCAGACCGGCATCCAGGAAGGCGAGGAGCTCAACTTCGTCAACGCCCTGGAGAACGCGGCCTCGAGCGCGAACATCGACCAGACCATCGCGCTCGAGACGGTCAACCAGAAGGACATCTCGGCCTGGGAAAAAGAGGTGCCGCTGACGATCACGGCCGTCGGCGATTACCGCGACCTGCTGGTCTACCTGCGGCGCGTCGAAAAGCTCCCCTACTACATCCTGGTCAAGAGCATCGTGATCAGCGTCCCGAAGCACCGCGAAAGCGCCAGCCTGGGCACGGTCCAGGCCGACATCGACGGCGTGATCGACTGGTACTCCGACGAACAGCCGGTATTCAAGAAACTGAACATCGTCATACCGCCTGACGAGCAGTGACCTATGGCCGCCCAGCCGAAGAACAGAAAAGCCGAGCCCGACCTGAACCGGCTCACCACGATGATCTCGATCGGGGTGTTCGTGGTCTGTCTGGTCGTCGTCGGCGGCTCGGCCTGGTTCATCTACGACGCCCTGAACGCCGTCGGTTCGACCGGCGGCCAGGGGAACGAGACGCGGTTCCGCGTCGAGACCATCGACACCTCGCTCCTGGACACGATCGAGAAGCGCATCAGCGACAAGACCCAGGCGCCGGAACCGAACCCGGCCCAGCTGCACAACCCCTTCCTGATCCCGCCGCCGCCTTCGGCCCCGCCGGCCGCTCCGTCCGCGGAAACTCCGCCGGCCCCGCCCGCGCCCGAGACGACTCCGCCGGCCGTCCCGCCCGCTCCGGTCCCGGCGCCCTGACAAATGCCGTCATAAAAAAAACGGCCCTTCCCGGGCCGTTTTCCGTTCTCCGATATTTAGGCCAAGCGCCGCAGTTCCGCGATCAGCCGGTCGATCTCGCCTTCGGAAGTGAACCGGCCGAAGGAGACGCGGATGCCGCCGCGGCCCGCCTCGCTGCCGTAGACCGCCTTCAGGACGCCGCTCGCCTTGCGGCTGCCGGCGTCGCAGGCGGAACCGGTGGAAACGGCCAATCCGGCCGCGTCCAGCTTGAGCGCCAGGTCCTCGCCCGCGCGCCGGCCGAATTGCAGGTAGACGATACCGGGCGCGGCGTGATCGGCCGAGCCGAGGAGCTTCGCTTTGGCCGGGGCCAGGCCGTCGAGCAGGCGCCGGCGCAGGCCGGCCGTCCTGGCGGCCTCGGCATCGCGTCCGGAGCCGGCGATCTCCGCCGCCTCGCCGAACGCGGCGATGCCGGCCGCGTTCTCGGTGCCCGACCGCCTCCCCTCCTCCTGGCCGCCGCCTCGAAGCAGCGGCTCGATGTCCGGGCCGCGCCGGAGCCAGAGGGCGCCGACGCCTTTCGGTCCGTGGAGTTTGTGGGCCGAGATCGACAAGGCGTCGATGCCCAGCCGCCCGGGCTCCAGTTTCAGCCAGCCGGCGGCCTGGACGGCGTCGCAGACGAA
>JBAIWZ010000230.1:0-6346 GCA_037916955.1 Acutalibacteraceae bacterium
GGCATCCTGCTTCACTACCTGGAAGCGACGGACGCCCACCTGCGGCGCTGCGACAAGTGCCTGAACAAGGTCGTCAACTTCATCATCGACGACCAGAAACTCAGCCACGGCATCGGCCGGATGTTCCGCGGCTGCCAGCACCGCTGAAACGACGGACCCGTTCTCTCGAACGGGCCGTTTTTTTATCCGCCCGCGGCCGAGGCGCCGTCCGGCGGCATGATATAATAAAGAGGTCCTATGTACGCCATCTTTCTGGCCGTCCTGCCCGTCATCATCCAGATCCTGCTGCTTTACGCCGTTTCCAGCCGTCTGAACGGACTGTTTTACCGCTGGCTCGGCCGGACGATCTACCTTCTGTTCATGTGGCCGGGCGTGGTCATCCACGAGCTTTCGCACCTGCTCGGCTGCCTCGTCACCTGGACCCGCGTCCGCGAGGCCAATCTTTTCTCGCCGCGCGAGGAAAGGCCCGGCGAACTGACGCTGGGCTCGGTGGTTCACGACCAGCCGCGCAACCCCGTCGCCTCGACGATCATCGGCAGCGCGCCGTTCTTCGGCGGCGCCGCGGCGCTGTGGCTGATCATCCGGCTGCTCTTCCCGGCGGTGCTGGCCGAAGCCTCTTTCCATCAGGCGGCGCTGGCCGGCGGTTCGGCCGGACAGGTCCTGGGTTTCCTCGGCCGGACCGCGTCCGAGTATCTCGACTTCTTCTTCGCCCTGGCCGCGGTGCTGGCCGCCGGCGGCTGGCGCACGCTGCTGTTCGTTTATGTCGCCGTGCCGGTCGCCGCCCATATCGCCCCCTCGCGGCCCGACCTCAAACACTCGCTGGCCGGTGTCGCCGCCCTGACGGTGATCCTGGGACTCGCCGCCTACATCGGCGGCCGCCTGTCGCCGGCCTGGCCCGGCCGTCTGGCCGGCTGGCTGGGCGCTCCGGTGGGAGCGGTGACCGTGCTTTTGGCCTACGGGCTCGCCTGCGCGCTCTTGGCCTTCCTGGTCTTCGGCGGTCTCGGACTCCTGATCGCTGGACTGCGCCGCTTGCGGCGCCGCCACGTCTGAGCCGTTTTGGCGTATAATATAGATATGACCTACAAGAGGTTCCAGGCGTATTTCTTCGTCATCCTGCTGGCGGCCAGCCTTATTTTGACGTTGCTGGTCTTCCGTCCGTATTTCATGCCCCTGGCCCTGGGGGCCGTCCTGGCCGTGATATTCCGTCCGCTTTACCATCTTTTGCACCGCCTGCTCCGGTCCGACATCGCCGCCGCCTTCCTGACGACCATCGTCGCGGCGCTGGTGCTGGTGCTGCCGATGGTCTATTTCTTCGCGGCGCTCTACGCCGAACTGAGCGGCTCGTACGGCAGCTGGCGGGGACTGCTCGATATCGGCGCGGTGCGCGTCCTGCTGCAGCGGTGGCTGACGCCGGACCAGCAGCAGCAGGTCCTGGCGGTGGTCGGCAATTCCGCCGGCTTCCTGCAGACGGGGGCCGAGCGCATCCTGGGCAACCTCTTCAGCCTGTTCGGCAACGCCCTGGCCGTACTCCTGGGTTTCGTCGTGATGCTCCTGTCCCTCTATTACCTGCTCAAGGACGGCGCGCGCATCAAACGGGAATTGCTGGTGCTGTCGCCGCTGAACGACGAGTACGACGAGCTGGTGATCAGGCGGCTGGTCACGGCCGCCGGGGCCGTGGTCAACGGCTTCGTGGTCATCGGCCTGGCCAAGGGCGTCATCGCCGGGGTCTGCTTCTGGCTGGTCGGCCTGCCGGCGCCGTTCTTCTGGGGGACGATGACCGGCCTGTCCTGGTTCATGCCCATCTTCGGTTCGGCCCTGATCATGCTGCCGGCGGCCGGCTACATGATGATGACCGGACATCTGGCCGCCGGCATCATCATCCTGATCGTGCTCGCGGCCCTGGTCCATCCGGTCGACAACCTGCTTCAGCCGTTCCTGGTGGGCGCGCAGATCAGCACGCACCCGCTGCTGGTGCTGCTTTCGGTGGTCGGCGGACTGCAGTTCTTCGGTTTTTCCGGATTTATCTTCGGACCGATGGCGTTGGCGGCCACGATGGCGCTTCTGGACATATATAAAAAGGACTTCCGGCGGTACATCGAGAACGTTTAACGTCCGGTCAACAGCCATGAGCTACCGCAAGTTCCAGATCTATTTCTTCATCTTGCTGCTGGTCGCGAGCGCGGTCTTCACGCTGCTCGTCCTGCGGCCATACCTGGTGCCGCTGGCCTTCGGCGGCGTGCTCGCCGTCGTCTCGCGGCCGATGTTCAAATACCTGCGCCGCGTACTGCGGTCGGACTCGGCGGCCGCTTTCCTGACCATCCTGTCGGCCACGCTGATCTTCCTGGTGCCGACGGCCTATTTCCTGGCCGCCCTGACCCACGAATTGGGCACGCTTTTCTCCGGCGTCCGCAGTCATCTCGAGGCGGCTTCGTTAACGGCCCTCGTCAGCCGCATCCTCCCGCTGTCGCTGCAGGCTCAGGTGCCCCAGGTCGTCGACCAGGCGGTCAAAGTGGCGGGGCTCATCGCCCAGCGGCTGACCTCGGACCTCGTAGGCTTCTTCTCGAACGCTTTCGGGGTGATCATCGGCCTGGTCGTCATGCTGATCTCGGCGTATTACCTGCTCAAGGACGGCGCCGCGGTCAAGAAGGAACTCCTGGCGCTGTCGCCCCTGAGCGATGAGGATGACGAGATCATCTTCCAGCGGCTGGTGCAGTCGGTGGGGGCGGTCATGAGCGGCATGCTGATCATCGGCCTGCTCAAGGGCGTGCTGGCCGGCCTGTCATTCTGGATCTTCGGCGTACCGGCCCCGCTTTTCTGGGGAGCGATGACCGGCCTGGCCTTTTTCATCCCGCTCGTGGGGTCGGCGCTCGTTACGGTGCCCGCGGTCATCTATCTTGCGGCCAGCGGTCACGTCGTCTCGGCCGTCGGCCTGGCGGTGGTCGCCGCGGCCGTGATCGGCACGGTCGACAACCTGATCCAGCCGAAACTGGTGCAGAGCAAGACCAACATCCATCCGCTGCTGGTGCTCCTGTCCATCGTCGGCGGCATCGAGTTCTTCGGCTTCGTCGGTTTCATCCTCGGTCCGCTGGTCCTGACCGTCACCCTGGCCCTCATCGACATCTACCGCAAGGAATTCAAGACGGCGGTCGAGAAGATGACCTGATCGCCCGGCGCCAATTCAAAAACGGGGCGCAAGCCCCGTTTTTTCGTCGTCGGTTCACTCCAGGCGGTTCTTGATGTCGTCGAACGCCTTGCCGGCCAGGAAGGAGTTCCGGGCCCAGGTCTCCTGGGAAACGTCGCGGCCGAACCACGGCGGCGGGACGAAGGCGCGCCTGGCGGATTCGTCGCCGAATTCCACCTCCACCATGATCAGCCCTTCGAGCTTGTCGTGGAAGACGTCGATCTCGGCGACCAGTCCTTCGGGCAGGGGAGCGTAGTAACGGGTCTTGGCCAGCCGCTTGACCGACAGGCCGCGCAGCTTCGCGTACTCCTCGTTCGACAGCGGCACGGTGAATTCGTCCCGGCGGCTGATGTCGCCGGCGGCGAGGTTGATCTTCTTCGAGAGCTCGCAGCGGCCGCCGATCTTCCTCAGGCGCAGCGGTTCGATCTCGTCGCTGACGTAGTCCTGTTCGATCTCCTTTTTGTCGAGGCCGTCCAGCTTGGGCAGCCATTTGACCAGGAAGGAGAGTTCGTTCTCGACCATAGGGATCAGCGCGAGGCGTTGACCATCGCGTTAAGGGCGTCCGGAGCGGACGCGTTGGCGTTGGAATTGACGTTGGTATTGGCGCCGCTGCCCGCGTTCTTCAGGGCCGCGCCCAGGGCGGAGAAGGCGGCCGTGATCGCCGGCCAGACCTTGAGGAAGGAATCGCGCAGGGCCGGCCAGGCCTTGGCCCAGGCGACCTGCCAGAAACTGCCGACGGCCGAGCCGATCGCCGCGGCTTCGGCGGCGTTGACGGGCGCCTCGACCGAAGAATCGGCCGGAGCGGCGTTGACCGCCTGTTCCGCCTGACCGGCCTGTCCCGGGGCGTCGGGGTTCTTGGCCTCGGCTGCCAGGGGGGCGATCGCGGAAACGGCCAGCGATAAGGTCAGGCAGGCGGCCGCGATCGTTTGTATCGGCTTGGCGCTCATATGGATATTTTATCTTAAAATAGCCAAGTTGAAAAGCGCCGGCGGCGGCTCGCCGCGCCCGTTCAGGGGCGGCGCAGCGTCGTCGGCGTCGGCGCGTGGAGGCCGAAACGGCTCTCCCGTTCGGCGTTCGCCGCCAGCTGTTCCTCGCTCAATCTTCCCAGGCCGAGCGGGTTGTAGCCGTCGCGCAGTTCCTCTCCGTCCGGGAAACCGTCGCCGTCGGTGTCGATCTTGAGCGGATCGGTCAGGAAGACGTTGACCTCGTCGCCGTCGGCGAGTCCGTCGCCGTCGGTGTCGGGTTTGAACGGATCGGTGCCCAGCGCCTTCTCCTGGTCGTCGGACAATCCGTCGTTGTCGGAATCGATCGCACCCGGCGGGTTCACGGCCGGCAGGGGATTACCGGGCGTCGCCGGCGTCGGCGGCGCCGACGGTGCCGGAGCGGGCGTCGGAGACGGCGCGGGCGCCGGCGTCACGAGCGGGTCGAAGCCGAGCGGCGTGATCACGTGGCCGCCCGGCGCCAGGGTCAGGATGCCCTGCTCGAGGCTGAACGACAGCCGGAAGTCCGTCTGGCCGCCCGAATATTCGTAGGGTTTGCCGGTCTGCGGATCGACGGGGATCCGGCTGAGGTAATCAGGCACCAGCTGGTCCAGCGTGTCCGGATATTTTTTCTTGTCGTGCTGGTAGGTGGCGAGAGCGATGCGCAGGCTGTCGATGTGGCGGTACCGTTCCCAGTCCCGGTCGCGCGGCGTGGGCGGCGGCGCGGGCGCGGGCACCGGCGCCTGGACGGCCGGCTTGGCGGGTTTGAGGAGCGAGGACCAGCCGCCGCGGGCCATGATGCCGGGCACGGCCAGGCCGGCGACGACGGCGAGCGCGGCGATGACCGCGCCGGCCGCGGCCAGCAGGCCGTAGATGCGGCGGCGGCGAAGGTCGAGCTGCCAGACCCTGCCGGCTTCCTGCGCGGTCCGGTCCTCGAAGAACAGCTGGCAGACGATCAGCGGCAGGGGCAGGAGCAGACAGAAGGCGGCCAGCGCCGGCAGACCGGCCAGCGCGGCTTTCGCCCAGGCGGCGGGCAGGAGCGGCAGGATCAGCGCCGGCGCTAAGCCGAGCAGGCGGAAGACCAGGAAGAACAGTCCGGCCGCGAGCGCGAGCGGCGGCAGCCAGAGGAGCGCGAGGCTGGCCAGGACGATGAGCGTCTTGCCGCGGACCAGGTCCCGGCTGCGGACCAGCGCCTCGGCGCCGGTCTCCTGTTCGGTCAGGACCACGGGCAGCGCCAGGCTGAAGCGGGCCGCGAGCGCCAGGCCGGGCGCCAGCAAGGCCAGGCTCGCCGGCAGGACGGCAGCCAGGGACGTGACCGAAACGGCGATGCCGTTCCACAGGTTGGTGAAGCCGAGCGACAGCGCCTGGCGGCCGTTGATCTTGAAAGCGGCCCCCGCGGCCATGCCGATCGCCAGAGCCTCCATGATGACGAGTCCGACCACGGCCATTGCGGCCGCGGCCAGCCAGCCCCGCCAACCTGGCACGGCGGCGGCCAGGGCGGCCGCGGCATACGAAAAACAGGCGGTCGTCAGGGTCATGACCGCGCCCAGCGTCAGGAAGATGCCGATCTTATGTCCGTAACGTCCCAGCGTCCGGCCCAGCCGGTCCCCGAAGCCCGGAAATTCTGCCGGGATGACCAGGGGAGCCGGTGAACCCGCCGGCGGCTCGGGAGCGGCCGCTGCGTTTAACAGGTTCTCGTCCATGGGGAAAGTATACCATATGAAGCGCGGACCCCGGCGGATAACCGCCGCGGCCCGGTCGGGCCGCCGTTGACACCCGGCCGACGCCAGTTTAACGTCATCACAGCCGCTTCACCGCGGATAAGCTCCTTTTAACCGGACAAACCCGGGAGTGCGTCATGAAAGATAAGCTGGCTTTGGCTTCGTTCGCCGTCCTGTTCGCCGGCTGTTTTCCGGCCGCGCCGCGGTCCTGCTGCTCCGAACCGTCGGCCGCGGTGCGGATGCCGGCCGCCCAGCTGTCCGAGGCTTCGGACCGGACCGTGAAGTTCCGCGATATCTTCGAGTTCCGGTCGCCCGGAGCCGACTGGATCGCGATCACCAACGCCCGCGTCCTGGAATTCAGCCCGCCGGCCGCGATGCTGCTCGGGAACGACAAGACGAAAGCCCTGATCCGCTTCCATCTGGTCGATTCGGAAGCGGCGACCCCGGGCGAGATCGTCCTGCGC
>JBAIWZ010000231.1:0-4256 GCA_037916955.1 Acutalibacteraceae bacterium
GTGATGGGCATCGAACCCGACCTGAGCGAGGTCTGGCAGAGCGACGATTTCAAGGCGCTGCCGGCCGAAGAACAGGCCCGGCTGCGGTCCGCTCACGGCGCGGCCGCCGAAGCCGTCCCCGCCGAAACGTCCGCAGCGGCGCCCGCCGAGGCTCCGCCGGCCGAAGCTCCGGAAAAACGGAGGGAGAAAAAGGATCAGAAGCCCAAGACGTGGCTTTTCCTGAATTACGTCCTGAAGCGCGATCATTCGACCGGCGCTTTTTCCGTTTCCGAGATCCGCGCCAAATACGACGACCGCAAAAAACGCTACGAGCAATCCAAGAACCCGCTGACCACGTCGATCGTCCTGCCCGATGCCCTGTCCGCGCTGATCGACGACGACCCGGAGCTGGGCGAGCGCGTCGTCGCCGCCTGCGAGAAACTGCGCAAGCGGCTGGACGAGCCCGGCGAACGCGGCGGGCTCAAGATCGTCTTCGACGACGACCAGCCCAAATGGAAATACTCCGTTGACGGCGTCGTCGGTCCGGAACGCAAGAACCGCCGGCCGCGGAAGATCACCCTGAAGCCGGGCGAAACGGACTGGCAGAACGGCGCCAAGGCGGTCGATAACGCCGACGAGATGCCGCGGAACGTGGCCGCGCTCGCCTCGGCCTATTGGGCGAAAAAGAACACGGGCCAGCCGCTCGATCCGCGAGAGGAATATTGGCGCCAGCCGCTCTGGCGCGACTGGTACGGAAAAGCCATCCAGCGGAAACGCGAGGACATCATTTCCGGCGAATTATCGAAGCTGAACGTCCAGGATATCCAGGCGGCGGCCGAGCCGGCCAAGCCGCCCGCGGCCGAGGCCGCTCCGGCGGCGCCCGAACCCGCCAAGGTCGCCGAAGCGCCGGCCGTCGAACCGCCGGCTCCGGTCGAAGCTCCGGCCGTCGAACCCGAACCTGTTACCGAGGAAACGGCGCCGGCCCCCGCAGCTCCGGCCGAAGCCGAACCGGTCGAACCGGCCGCCGAGGCGGCTACGCCCGCGGAAGTTCCTGCGCCCGCGCCGGAAGCCGCGCCGGAAGCCGAGGCCGCCCCCGAACTGACCGAGGAACGGGTCGGCGCCGACGCCGAACCGATCGTCGACAAGCTCCTGCCCGCCTTCCAGCCGCTCTACGCCCTGCCCAAGGACAAACTTCTGCTCATCAAGCGGGTCACGCAATCGACGGCCGCCCTGCTGCTCGACATCTACCGCAAGAAGGGGATCGCCGAAGCCGCTTCGCTCATGAACCAGACGTCCTACATCGAGGCCCTGGTCAGGACCGTGGTCCGCCGGCTGAACGGCGAAACCGCCGAGCCGGCCGAACGCCGCGAGACCCCGACCGCCGAAGACAAGTTCTTCGAGCGGCACGCGGCCCTGGAACGCGGCCGGTACGAACTGACCTCCGAAGGCGGCGTCTCCGCCAGGCTGGACCGATTCGAAGGCGGCGCCGAAAAAGCCCTCTCGTCCGCGGTCCGCGAACTGGTCGCCGACGCGGTGGCCGGCGAGGCCGGCGCGAAAGGCTCCGAGGCGGCCGTCGTCCGGATCAGCGAAGTGATTGCCCTCGGCATCAAGGAGCTGGCGAAGCGCGACATCGTCGACTACGACGAACGCCGCGGCCGCCTGACGATCACCGATCCGGAGAAGTTCGCCGACGTCGTGCGGCGGCGCTTCCGCAAACTGACCGGAGCGGCCTAGACCGAACGCATATATACGGAACGGCCCGGCCAACGCCGGGCCGTTTGATTTGGCGCGTTCGACCCTGCCGCGCCTTATCCGCGGCCGCCGTCTCCCCGCCGTTTCCGCCACTTTTTTGACCAGTCTTGACCGGTACGGGTCCTTCCCCTATAATCGATACGCCGCAGTAAACCCTGTGGGCAATTTTTTAGGGAGAAGACCCGCGTCAACATGCCCGAGCCGCTCAAGCAGGCCGAACAGAAGGAAACGGAGCGGAAATACATACTGCTCGGCTTGAGGATCACCGGCGAGTTCGGCGCCATCATCGCCGCCCCGGTGGTGTTCCTGGCCTGGCTCGGCAAGACGCTGGACGAGCGCTACGGCACCGGGCCGCTGCTGCTCATCGCCGGCTTCGTCTTGGCCTTCGTCATCTCCGCCGTCAGCATCACGCGCCGGGCCAAGGAGTTCGGACGCGAATACGAGGCGATCGGCAGGAAAGAAACAAAAGGAGGACCGAAATAAACTTTGTTATGGCCGTTCCGGTTTCCGCTGAAAAGATATTCGACCTGGGTCCGCTGCCCGTGACCAATTCGGTTATCAACGGGTGGGTGGCGGTCCTGGTCTTTTTTATTCTGGCGCTTCTCCTGCGCCGGCGCCGCGCCGCCGTGCCCAAGGGCCTGCAGAACGCGGCCGAGCAGCTGCTGGAGTTCATGCTCAATTTCATCGACCAGGTGACGCATGACCGCGCCCGGTCGCGGAAGTTCCTGCCGATCGTCGGCTCGCTCTTCCTGTTCATCCTGTTCTCCAACTGGCTGGGTCTCGTCCCCGGCGTTGGCTCGATCGGCGTCTGGAAGCTGGTCGAGGGCGCGCCGGAACTGGTCCCGCTGTTCCGCCCGGCGACCAGCGACCTCAACATGACCCTGGCCATGGGTATCACCTCGGTGCTGGCCTCGCACGTGATCGGCGTCGGCGCCATCGGCTTCTTCAAGTACTGGGGCAAATTCATCCAGGTCCACAAGATCTGGAACGCGCTCAAGCGCTTCGGCAGGGACAAGTTCCACGAGGCCGTCATCGGCGTCTTCATCGCCCTGATCGAGCTGGTGGTCGGCTTCATCGAATTGATGTCCGAGGCGGCCAAGATGGTCTCGCTCTCCCTCCGTCTCTTCGGCAACGTCTTCGCCGGCGAGGTACTGCTTTACGTCTTCTTCCGGCTGGCCGGCTATCTCGTGCCCATCCCGTTCATGTTCCTGGAGCTGATGGTCGGCATCATCCAGGCCATGATCTTCTCGACCCTGGTGCTCGTCTACCTGACCGTGGCCACCGACCAGCCGCACGGCAGCGGCGAGGGACACGGCGAGGGGCATGAGGCGGCGCCGGCGGGCGAGGGGGCGGACCATTAGGAACGAGGGTCCGGCGCCCCGTTACCGGGACGCCGAAGCTTCATTCTTAACGTGACGAGCGGCGACGTTAAATACCCATTCATCGTCGACCGCGGAATCACCCAAATTATGGCAGTCGAACCTCAGGCCGCCGCGCAAGCCGCGACCCAGGCCGCCGGCCTGCTGTCCAACCCGGACAGCGTCAAGATCCTGACCAAGGGTCTGACCATGGCCATCGGCGGTTTCGCCCCGGCCCTCGCCGTCGGCAAGCTCGTGGCCAAGGCCATGGAGTCCATCGGCCGCAACCCGGAGTCCTCGGGCAAGCTCTTCGTCCCGATGCTCCTGGGCGCCGCCTTCGCCGAGGCCATCGCCATCTATTCGCTGGTCGTGGTCTTCACGCTCTAGTCAATTACGCGGAGCCGAACGCGGTTCGGCGCCCGCGCTCCGTCCCGACCCGCTCGGGACCGGACGCGGACAAACCCTAAACGCCAAATCCTGGACCCAGTCCACCAAGTATGGTCGCAGAAGCCCAACAAGTAGCCCAATCGACGGGAGTGCTCAGTTCGCTCGGCATCGACTGGAAACTGTTCATCGCCCAGCTGGTCAACGTCAGCGTGGTGGTCTTCGTGATGTGGCGCTGGGTCTACCGGCCGCTGCTCAAGGTCCTGGACGAGCGCACCAAGAAGATCGAGAAGGGGCTGAAGGACGCCGAGGAAGCCGCGGCTTCGCGGCAGGCCGCCGGCGAGGAGAAACAGAAGATCGTGCTCGAGGCCCGGCAGAAGGCCAAAGACATCGGCGAGGAGGCCGCGGCCGGTGCGGCGGCCGAACGCGACGCCGCGATCCGCAAGGCCAAGGAGGACGTGGCCAGGCTCGTGGCCCTGGGCAAGGAACAGCTGGCCGACGAAAAGGCCCGGATGATCGAGGAGGTCCGTGCCGAGATCGGGGAGCTGGTGGCCCTGGCCGTGGAAAAGATCGCCGCCGAGAAGCTCGACCCCAAGAAGGACGAGGCCCTGATCAAGAAAGCCCTGGCCGCCGGCCGCAAGTGATATGAAGTATTCCAGCACCGACCTGGCCAAGGCGCTTTACCTGGCCGCCCGCGGCCGGAGCGACAAGGACGCCGGCGAGATCATCCGGTCCTTCGTCGAACGGACGCACCGGCGGCTGGGCGTGAGGCAGCTCCGCAAG
>JBAIWZ010000232.1:0-3140 GCA_037916955.1 Acutalibacteraceae bacterium
CCGATACAGGACGACATTGATCGTAACCGAAGCCAGGAACGCCGTGGCGCAGAGAGCCAGAACGGCGACGACGACCGGTTTCTTGAGGCCCAGGCGGACCTTGGCGGAAGGCATATTTCTCAGGGAGATTACTGCGCCGTCGGAGACGAGTCAACGGCGGGAGCGGCAGTGTCTGATGTGCCGCTGTCCGTCGGCGGCGGCGTCACGGCGTCATCGGCCGGAGCCGTCGGCTCGGTCGTCTCAGTGACGGCGGGCGGTTCGACGGTGTCGGCGGTGGCCGGCGGCTGAACCTGTTCGCCGTCCGTCGGCGGCGGCGTCACGGCGTCATCGGCCGGGGCCGGCGGCTCGGTCGTCTCGGTGACGGCGGGCGGTTCGACGGGGTCGGTGGGGGCCGGCGGCTGAACCTGTTCGCCGTCCGACGGCGGCGGCGTCACGGCGTCATCGGCCGGAGCCGTCGGCTCGGTCGTATCGGTGACGGCGGGCGGTTCGGCCGGCTGCGTTGGCGGAGCCGGCGCGACCGGAGCAGCGGGCGTCGAAGACGCCGCCGGCCCGGCGGACCGCACCGTCCGCGCGTTCTTGACCGCGACCGCGACCCAGCTGAAACGCAGCGGCACCGGAGCCTGCCGGTTGAGCTTGATCGTGAAGCCGCCCGTCGTCTTCTGGGTGATCAGGAAGCGGATGTCTTCGCCGAAGACCAGCTGCTCGGCGGTCTCGGTCGGGACCTCGTCGCCGTCCTGGAGCGAATAGGAGGCGCTGACGATCGGCTGTGATTCATAGGGGCGGGCGAAGTCGACCCTGACGCTGGAGTCGCCCCGGTCGACGACGGCGAAGCCGGCGGTGTCGCTATTGAAGTACGGCCGGCCGACGAAGACCGTGTCCGAGGCCAGGGTGATGACGTCATGCAGGGAGCTGATGGTGTCGACGGTCAGGCCGCCGAACAGGCCCTGGGGCGCGACCACCGCCAATCCGGCCTGCAGCCGGTCAACGCTGAAGTCGACCGGCGCCTGATCGGCCGGACGCGACGCCAGCTGGCTGACCAGCGCGGCGATGAGATCGGCGTTGGAGAGCGCGGCGGCGGCACCCGTTTCCGCGGTCAGACCGGGAACCGCGGCGGTCATGATGCCGTCGCCCGAATCATCCTGCCAGGAGCGGAAGTAATCGATATCGAGGTTGGTGGTATTGGTCGCGGCGGTGGGGCTGACCGAGGCGGCCTGAAGCAGGATCGTCATGGCCGCGCTCGGGGCCGCCGTCAGGCCCGTGCCGCATTCGGTTTCGACGATCCCGTCGGACGTATTGGTGTCCATGAAGAAATGGACGTCCGTCGTCGATCTGACCTCGATCCGGCCGAAAGCGAAATGGGCCGTATCCACCGCGCCGCAGGCGACCGTGGTGATGGTGCCCGCGTTGTTCACGACGCCGTTCCAGTTCGTGCCGCATGTCGGCGTGGCGCCGCCGGTCGTGCAGTTGGAGAAGAAGATGCCGTTGGTCGGCATGGTCGTCACGGCCGCGGCGGCGTCGCTGATGCCGAGGAAGACCCGGTTATTGGCGCCGACGACGTCAACCTTGGCTTTCACGGTGACGACGGGAAGGTTGGCTGCCGCGTAGATGTTGTTGGCGGTCCCGGCCGTGGTGGTGCCGAGATACTCCAGCACGGCGGCGGTCCTGCCGATGGCGTTGCCGGAGGTCGCCGTCAGCCGTTCCACGCCGTTAGTAGCATTTAGCGAAGCCGCGGTGCCGACCGAAGCGCCGCCGGCGACGACGATGCCCAGACTGAGTTCGCCGAAGGAATTCGCTATGCCGCTGCTGTAATCGCCCCGGCTTTCGGCCGCGGAAGCGCTCGCAGCGGCCTTGAAGGTGTTGAATTCCTCGCGGAAGGTGGAGTTGCGGTCGATCATCGCTCCGGCGGTGACCATGGCGCCGAATTGGTTGTTGGCGCTCGTCAGGTCGCGCACTTCGAACAGGGAGTTGCCGCTGCTGTCCGTCGCCAGGATGGCCTTGTCCACGGCTCCGGCGGCGATGGAGCTCGAACCGGTGATGAGCAGGCCGGTCTGAGTGCCGCCGGTCGTGGTCGTTCCCATAGCGATGGTCAGGCCGCTGGAATTGACCGTGCCGGTCGTCTGGGTGATGTTCGGCATGACGACGTTCAGTCCGTTCCAGTCGATGAGACCGGCCGCGGTGTTCTGCACCAGCGCGCCGGCGGTCGAGAGGGTCAGTCCGTTCATGACGAAAGTGTTGGTCGAGCTCTGGGTCAGGGCCTGGGTCGCCAGTTGGACGCCGTTCCAGGTGCAGGCGCCCCCGGTGCAGCCGGTCAGGGTCGGCGCGGCCACGCTCAGGCCGCTGATCGTCTTGGTCCCGGCGCCGCTGGTATTGACGGCCGAATTGACGACCAGGCCGTTGGTCACCGTGGCGCCGGAGGCATTGGTCGAAGCGTCAGCGAAGGTCAGCGAGGCCAGATTGCCGGTCTCGGCGGCGGTGTGGACGTAAGTGGCCGAGTTCCCGGTCCAGAGCGAACCGGTCGTCATCGCCGGGCCGCCGGTGATCGCCAGGCCGACGCCGGTCGTGAGCGAACCCGCGGTGATCGTGCCGGCGGCGGTGCCGCTGCCGGTGAAGGTCTGGGCGAACGTCCCGGTGCCGGAGCTCATGGTCAGGTTCTTGTTGGCGGCGACGGTCAGGTTGCCGTTGACGGTCGTGGTGACCCCGGAACTGCCGATGGCGACCGAGGTGGCGTTGGTGCCGCCGAGCGTCAGCGACGCGGCGTTGTCGACGATCGGAGTCGTGACCGAGGCCGAGAAGGTCGGATTATTGACGGTCGCGACGGTCACCTGGGGACCGGCGGCTCCGGCCGTCGTGATGTTGGTGCCGGCCGCGATAGTGACGGTGTTGCCCTGATTGACCGTCTGGCTGACGCCAGAGGAGCCTGCCAGGGTGAAGAGGTTGCCGCCGGTGACGACGCAGGTCGCGCAGCCGATGTCGCCCGCGGCCGAAAGCGTGATGGGGCTCGAAGCTGAAATGGCCACGGTGCCGCCGGCGTCGGGGAAGGTCCAGGAGCGGGCCGCCGTCAGGTCGGCCGAGGTCAGCGTGCCGGTGAAAGAGGCGGCTGCGGTCGCGGTCTGCGGCTTGATGGCCAGGCTGTCGGTGTT
>JBAIWZ010000233.1:0-3811 GCA_037916955.1 Acutalibacteraceae bacterium
TCATCTACAGCCACATGGTCATCTCGGGCATCTTCGAGAAGGCCAAGCTGGACCTGCTGCACGCGCCGGCCAACTCCCTGCCGCTCTTCTACCGCGGGCCGTCGGTCGTGACCGTCCACGACCTGGCGATCTACGACCATCCGGAGTGGTTCCCGTCGCCCTACACCGGCGCCCTGTCGTTCTCCGAGCGGATCGTCGTGCCGTATTCGGTACGCAAGGCGAAGCGGATCATCGCGGTCTCCGAGCAGACCAAGAAGGACATCGTCCGGACGTTCCAGCTGAAGCCGTCGAAGATCGACGTCGTTTACGAGGGCGCCGAACCGTCGGTCGAGAAGCGAGCCGTGCCGGCCGAGGAGGCGCTGAAGCGGTTCAACCTGGCCAAAGGCCAATACCTGCTGTATCTGGGCACGGTCGAGCCCCGCAAGAACATTTCCGCGGCCATCCGCGCCTTCGCCGACTTCGCGATCAAGGATCACGCCGGACTGGAGAAGTACGAGTTCGTCATCGCCGGCCGCCGCGGTTGGAAGTTCGAGCCGGTCTTCGAAGCGATGCAGACGGCCAACGAGCGTTTGGCGGCCGAGGCCAAACGGATCGGCGCCGCGCCCCGCGAGCGGGTGCGGTATCTGGGTTACCTGCCGCGCGACGCCAAGGCCGCGGTCATCGCCGGCGCGGCGGCGTTCGTCTTCCCGTCGCTTTACGAGGGGTTCGGCCTGCCGGTGATCGAGGCGATGAGTCTCGGGGTGCCGGTGATCGCCGCCGACCGGGCGTCGCTCCCGGAGATCTGCGGCGACGCGGCCATCCTCGTCGACCCGCAGTCGGAGCGGCAGATCGCCGCGGCCATGGAAAAGTTGGTGACGGAGCCGAAATTCGTGGAGGTCCTGCGGGAGAAGGCCCGGCAGCGGGCGGCGGAGTTCAGCTGGGAGCGCACGGCCCGCGAGACCATCACCGTTTACGAGAAGGCCCTCAATTCTTGACGAAAGAGGGCCGATTTTATATAGTGGCTGGCGTCAGTTATAACCGCATAGCGGGGTGGAGAAGTGGCATCTCGCGAGGCCCATAACCTCGAGATCGTGGGTTCGAATCCCACCCCCGCAACCAAAAGCTGGTCACCCCAAAGGGGTGGCCAGCTTTTGTATCGGTCGGGGGTGGGACTCGAAGCCGACACCCCTGACTGCCTAGTATGGCAGTCAGGGGTGCGGCGGGCCGCGAAGGAGGCGCTGCAGTTGTGCTTTTCCAGCGGCGCCGGGTGAAGCGGGAATCCCACCCTCGCAGCCCCCTAGCACTGGTTAGCGCGGTTGAGCGGGAATTTCACCACCGCCATCACCCTTGCCAAAGGGCCCTAAATCAGGTATTTTAGAGCAGTTGAAATTCATACATGGCGAGGTAGCTCAGTGGTAGAGCAAAGGACTCATAAGCCTTGGGTCGAGGGTTCAATTCCCTCCCTCGCTACCAAAAGTCGACCACCGCGAAGTGGTCGATTTTTGAATTCGAATGTAAAATAATTGCATGGTTAAGATGATATATCCCAGCCCGGTCAAACAGCTGATGATTCCGTTGATTGCAGCGTTGTTATTTGTTGTCTATTTTGTTTTAACTCCTGCGACTGGGTGGCTGAACGATTTGGCGTTCTTCCTTGCGTTCACTTTACTTTTGGCATTTCCGGCGGTTCCCTTTCTAGCCACTAGAATCACGCTGGATTCGGAAGGAGAAGTGACCGTCAGCTGGACATTTTTCACTAGGCATAAATTTAATGCGAAACAGGTTGTTTCGGTTAGGATAGATTCATTATCGTCCATCCCCCGTTTGGCCGGACTATTCTCGTATTACGGCCTTGAGGTTTCGTATAAAAAGGCAGGGTCGTCCAAAGAGACCAAGGCCAAATTTTCGAACTCACTCTATCGAATTCGTGATCTGAAATCGCTAGTTTATTTCCTAGCCGAAAATGGATGCTTGTCTGCCAAAGAAGCTCTGTCAAAATTCAATTAAATACTTAGTATCAAAAAACCCGCGTTTCAAGCGGGTTTTTTTATTACCTGTCCAGCTCAGGCGAACACCCTCATCTTATCGATCGTGATCTCCTTGATCAGGGTACCGACCTTATTCTTGAAGCAGTCCTTGCAGACGACCATGCGCAGAGGCTGGCCGTTCTCCCATTCGACATTGACCAGGTAGGAAGTTTCGCCGTCGGCAAATTCATGAATGCGCCGATGCAGGCGGGACTGACAGAACCTGATCTCGTCAGCATTATGTTTCTTTTTGCGCATAATTTAGCAGAGAAGTTCACTTATCCTCAATCTCAAGGCCACCTTAGCATAAATCCCTAAGGAAATCAAGGGGGTGGGGCCGGCTGACCTGCGGTAATTTTGGCTAATTTGGCTGTAATTTGCCGGAATTCCCGGTTTTTGGTACCTTTCAAACATCAAGCTATGTTTCTTGCGGTCCATGCGGCCGTCGGCGCGTTAGCCGGCAATGCCGTTCAGCACCCAAGTGAAGCCTTCGTTTTGGGAGTAGTCTCCCATTTTTTCATAGACATGATCCCTCACGGAGATGAGGTCATGTACGAGGGCTTCGTCAGCGGCAACAAAGTGAAGCGCGCGATCATGTACGTCGGCATCGACGCGATCGTGACCGCCGTTTTGATAGCCGTCATCTTCATCCGGCAGGATTTTTTCCACCCGGTCAGCGTCGAAATGGGCATCATCGGCAGCCTGCTGCCGGACCTGCTGGTCGGCCTGTCTCACGTCCTCAAGCCGAAGAAAATGCGCGGTTTCGCCTGGCGGCTCCAGGGTTTCCAGCGCTTCCACATGCGCAATCATCATTTCCTGATCAAGCGGCTGCGCCGGTTCGAACGCGACATTTCCCTGTACTACGGCCTGGCGCTCCAGGCGCTGCTATTGACCGTCCTGGTCAAGCTGATACTGTGAGGATCGCCGCCCAGCGCGGCGGTTTTTTGAAGACGTTCCTTCCAACGACAGATAGGGGATGCGATGAAACAGCTGACCCGGCTGCTCTACGCCGCTCTCGCGCTCGGCTCGATCGCGATCAGCTTGTCGGTCTCGGCGCTGATGATCCCGAGCGTGCACCTGCTCGGCTGGCTCAGTTACCCGGCGCATTTCGGCCTCAGCATGATGCTGACCGGCATCGTGCTGGTCATTCTGCTGCCGGCGCACCGGAAGCGGACCGTCAGCCTGCCGTTCGTCGAGAAGTTCCTGACCGTCAACGACAAGCGGTTCGAGAAGAGGCCTTGGCCCTGGATCCGCAAGCGCGGCCCTTTCACGCTGACGATGGCCGTGTCTTTCTTCGTCGGTCCGCTGGCCGCCGCCGTGGTCATGCGGTTCCTGGGATTGAACGAACACAAGGCCTGGGTCTACGCCTTCATCACCTGTCTGATCTCCTCCCTCTTCTGGGTTTCGCTCTACCTGGGCGTATTCGGCCTGATCAGGTCCGCCCTCGGCGCGTTCGTGCACTGAACGTCCGTTCCGACGGGCGTTTTTATTTTAGGCGATCACGGCCACCACGCGGTCTACATCAAAACAAAGACCGCCCGGCGGTGCCGGCCGATCTTTTGTTGGTGCCGCGGGAGGGAGTCCGGCTCCTCGCCCGCGCAAACGTTGCGCAGGCTCATCCGCGGCCCGGGTTCCTCGGACTTGTCATTCAAGGCAAGTCCTCGGATACCCTTCGACTCCCACCGCGCGGTCGGCATAAAAGCAAAGACCGCCCGGCAGTGCCGGTCGGTCTTTGCTTGGTGCCGCAGGTGGGAGTCGAACCCACATGAGTTGCCTCGCGCGATTTTGAGTCGCGTGCGTATGCC
>JBAIWZ010000234.1:0-2734 GCA_037916955.1 Acutalibacteraceae bacterium
ATGCTGCTCATCATATTCTTCACCGCCGGCGCGCTGATGCTCCTGTCCGGCTGGCTGGCCGGGCCGATCGTCTTCGCGGTCTACGGCCTGCATCCGCCCTACTCGGAGCAGGAAACGAACGGTCTGGTCGATTACGCCAGCTGCGCCGCTTTCGCCAGCCGCCGCGGTTTGCCGATCGGCTCCGAAGTCTGCGCGGTCCCGGTCAGTTCGGTCTGTCCGCGCTATGTCGGTCCGCCCAAGTCCGGGGCCAAGCCCGGCGGCCTGGACCTCGGCCTGGAACACGCCTGCGTCCTCAGCCCGAGTTTCTACGAATTTTATAAAGGTTACCCTCCCTGCCGCCTCGGCGGCGTCGAATGTCCCTGACCTATGGCCACGACCCTGAAGTACACCTGGAAGACCGAACTGGCGCCCCTGCTCATGCTCGCGGCCGCGGCCGTGTTCAGTTTCTATTCCTATTCGCATTTCCCGGCCCGGGTCGCTTCGCATTGGGATATCCGCGGGCAGGTGAACGGCTGGTCTGGCCGCGGCGTCGCGGCTTTCGGAGTGCCGATCATGGCCCTGGCCCTGTATCTGCTTTTCCTGGTCCTGCCGCGGCTTGACCCGAAGCGGGACCGTTACGCCGAATTCGCCGACGTCTATCATGTCTTCAAGGCGGCGGTCGTCGACCTGCTGGTGCTGGTCTACTTCGCGACCGGGTTGTTCAATCTCGGTTTTCCGGTGCGCATCGACCAGGTGATACCGGTCCTCATCGGGCTGCTCTTCGTGCTCATCGGCGCGCTGCTGCCCCGCATCAAGAACAACTGGTTCATGGGCATCCGCACCCCCTGGACGCTGTCGTCAGAGAAGGTCTGGGACAAGACGCATCGGGTCGGCGGCCGGCTGTTCATCGTTTTCGGCCTGCTGATCATGATGTCGCCGTTCCTGCCCCAGGCGGCGGCCGTCGCCGTCTTCATCGCCGGCCTCGCCGCCTTGCTCATCGGCACGGTCGGCTATTCCTATTACGCCTACGCCCGGGAAATGAAGGCCAAGCCGCCGACGCCGCACGGGAATTGACCGGCCGGCCCGTTTCTGCTAATCTGCTCCGTCGCGGGATATGTTCCGCGGCGGAGTTCTTTTCAGCCTCATAAAGCCAAAAAAGCCGGTCCTGCAGTTACTCCAACCCCGAGGTAGCGCATGAAAGACTGGACCATCGTGAAAGTCCTGCTTTTGGCGGCCGCCCTGATGTTCCTGCGTTTCAGGCTCGACCTGAACGCCTGGCAGATGGGCGCGGCCACGGCCGGACTCTTCACCGCCCTGTTGTTTTTGACCTTCATCTTCGACTACTGGCTGCCGCGCCGGCGCCGTCAGCGCCGACAGGCGGACCGGGACACGGAAAGAGACTGACCATGATCGACTGCTGCCGACCGAGTCCGGGCGCGGCGCTTGCCTCGCTCGCCGTCGTCGTCTTCCTGATGGTCTTCTTTTTCAAGGTCTACCTGATCGTCTGCGCCCTCGCCGGCCTGGCGCTGCTCGTCCTGGCCCTGGTCCCCGCTGCACGAAGCGGGGCAGACAAGCCGGGCGGGGGACGGGCCGGGAAGAAGTGACCTTGCCGACAACCGCAACCGGCGCATCGCGCCAAGGAGGCCGAAGATGGGCCGCGACCTGCCTCGCCTCAAGCGTCTTGGTTCAGTGAAGGTCTATGTGGTGACCGATCCGTTCACCGACCGGTCGGGCCAAAGCATCGCCGCCGGACAGGTCGTCATCTTCCGTCGCAACGCCGGACGGCCGAACGTCTACGCGGGCGTCTACGACGCCCTGCGCAGCCGGCTGGAGATCAAGATCCGTTACGGCCTGAAGGAGCGGCGCGGCGAGCTCAACGAGCTTGAGACCGCGCTCGAGCGCCTCAGGCACGTGCGGCTCTGTCTCGCCAGCCACGACGTCCTCTCGACCGCCGACGACCGGCGGATCGAGGGCGGGCTGGGCGAGGTCGCCGAGCTCCTCAAGCGCAAGAGCAATCCGTTCAAGGCCGAGGCCCGGATCAAGGCCAAGGCCGGCGCGGTCCGGACGCCGACCGAAAAGGTCAACGCCCCGGCCACGCAGGCGCGGGTGACGGCCATCGACCGCCGCCTGCGGGAACGACAACGCGAGGTCGCTTCCATCCTGCCGTGGATCACGGCGATGGAGACGGCGCTCTTCCTGGAGATCGAGCGGTCGCTCGGCGTCATCGGCCGGGTCGGACGGGAAGCGGGGGCGATGATGTGCCACCGTTTCTGCCGCACCGGCCGGGCCGCGCCCCAGCAGCTCCGGCTGATGGCGGCCCGGCTCGGCCTGCTCCAGGAGGAGCTGGCCACGCTCGAGGCCGCGCCGTTCGACGCCTGCCGCGTCGCCCTGGCCGGCGCCGTCGGCCGGGCCAAGCGGGGACTGGAAACGGGCAACGCGCTCGTGACCGTCATCGGCCTGGGCGAGGCACTCGCGGCCGTCGACCGCGCCGTTCTCCGGCACGGCCTGGAGTCGCTGATCTCGTTCTCCGCCGCGGCGCTCATCTCCGGCCTGCCGACGCGGGCCGCCGAGGCGCTGCTGCGCCGGCTGGCGACCGTCCGGTCGCGTTTCGGCCGGAACCGCCAGGCCAAGGCCCTGAAGCTGGTCGAGGCCGACCTGGCCGGCTGTGCCCAGGCGCTCGGCCGCGGCGATCTCGCCGCTGCCAAAGAGGCGCTCAAGCAGGCTTCGGCCAGGCTGTAGTCTTTGCCCCGTTCCA
>JBAIWZ010000235.1:0-2245 GCA_037916955.1 Acutalibacteraceae bacterium
CCTGTAGGACACGTCCTGGATCTTGTCGTACGGCGCCTCGGAGACGATCCGGTCGAACAGGCCGCGCTGGTCGACGTCGACGACGCGGTGGGTGGTGATGATGAAGGCATTCCAGTACCAGGTGACGAAAAGGCGGATCGAGTACTAGACCGCGAGCAGGATCAGCAGGCCGAACACGCCCATCCCCCAGTAGCGGAGCCGCAGCAGCGGCACCATGAAAAAGAAGGGGGCGGCGATCAGGACCAGGGCCAGTAAAATTTTCGGCGCGTAGACCAGCGGGTAATGCCGGATGACCATGATCACCGTTTCCTTGTCCTTGAGTTTGACGATGTCTTTGAAAGACATAGTTCAGCGGGCCGGGCGTCCGGCGATGGCTTCGCGAAGTTTTGACCGGTCGTCCCAGGGGATCTTCTTGCCGCCGGCGACGCACATGGCCTGCTCCGCGCCTTTGCCGGTGACCACGACCAGGTCGCCGGGTTCGGCCAGCGCGACCGCCTTGGTCAGCGCCTCGCCGCGGTCGAGGATCAGGAACAGGTCCTGGTCCGGCGTCTTGCCGGCCTTCTCGGCGCCCGCGGCCACGTCGCGGATGATCGTCATCGGATCGTCGTCGTAGGGGTCCTCGTTGGTGACGATGACGACGTCGGCGTTCTTCGCCGCCAGCTCTCCCAGGATCGGCCGCCGGGCGATGTCGCGTCCGCCGCCGGTCGAACCGAGGACGTGGATGACGCGCTTCTTCGGGAACATGGACAGGACCTCGTAGAGCTTGCGGAAAGACTCCGGCTCGGGGGCGTAATCGACGAGCACGGCGAAAGGCTGGCCGGCGTCGATGAACTCCAGCCGGCCGGGAACGCCTTCGACCTTGGCGAGCGCCCGGGACATGGCGGCCAGGTCGAGGCCGAAAGCCGAAGCGACGGCGACCGCCGCCAGGGCGTTCTCCACGTTGAATCCGCCGGCGAGCTTCAGTTCGAACGGTTCGCCGCGCACGCGGAACTTCGAGCCGCCGGCCGACAATTCGACGTCGATGGCCTTGATCACGTCCTGCAGGCCGTCGGTAGGAACCGACGAATGGGCCACTCCCCCGTCGGCCTGAGGCAGTTCCGCCAGATACCCGATCTTGTCGACCCCGGTCCGGCCCAGGTAGTACGCGGCGTGCGGGTCGCGCAGGTTGATGATGCCGACCTTCGGCACCGGCCGGTCGTCGAAGACCTTCACTCGCTCCCGGCCGAGTTTAGCGAACAGTTCGCCCTTGGCCGCTTTGTAATTGTCGAACCCGCCGTGCGACTCGATGTGCTCGGGCGTCAGATTGGTGAAAACGGCCGCGTCGTAATTGATGGCCGCGTGGCGATGCTGCTTGATCCCCTCGGACGAGGTTTCGATGATGGCGTAACGGCAGCCGGCCGCGACCATGTCCGCGAGAAGCTTCTGCAGGCGGAACCGGCCGAGCATCGTCATCTTGGTGTCGTTCAGCCACTCCCGTTCGGCGACGCGGAAATTGACCGTCGTGGTCATGCCGACCTTGAAGCCGGCGTAGTCAAAAAGCCTGGCGATCAGGTTGCAGACGGTCGACTTGCCGTTGGTCCCGGTAACCCCGATGACGATCAGTTTTTCCGACGGGAAGCCGTAATGGAACGCCGCCAAATAGGCCAAAACCAGGTGATACCACTCGAAAACAAAGGCCGGCAGCAGTTTCTTCAGATGCCGTTTCATGCCGAAAGATTAGCACGAACCCCGGCATCTTGAAAACTGGACGGCTTCGTGCTACGGTCGCCTAAAGTTCCTTCAAATATCAATGTCCGCTGACAAGGAGGCTGATCTTGCCCACCTCCCGTAAAGACACTTTGCTGGCCGCGCTTCGGGTATTCCTGGTGCTGGCCGGCGTCGCCGCCATTCCCGTCTGGGCCCTTTGGACGCTCTACAACCTGGGCAACGACGCCCGGGTCCTGCCGCCGCTCGAACCGAAGGTCGAAACGTTCGCCCCGGACGCCGGGCCCGCCCCTGACGCCGCAGTCCCGCAGCCGCCGCCGATCATCAAGGTCATCGACCAGCTGCCGGTCGTCGTGAGTCGCAAGGTCCGGATGATCGCCGAGAACACCGTGCCCGTCCGCGCCGCCTTCGATGACGGCCGCAACGGCTTCGGCACGGGCTTCGTGGTCCAGGACGGCTGGGTGGTCACCGCCGCCCACATCATCGACCAGCGCGGCCGCGGACGCGACCATCTCCTGAAGGTGTTCGTGTTCTGCGACGA
>JBAIWZ010000236.1:0-1856 GCA_037916955.1 Acutalibacteraceae bacterium
GAGGAAGAAACCGGCGGCGGTCAGTCCGGCGAACGACGGATAGGAAAGATTGGCGAAGACGCGCCGGAACAGCCAGTCCAGGGCCGCGGCCAGGACGACCATGACGACCAGGTTGCGGCCCGGCGGAACGGAGGTGAGCAGGTCGAGCGTCAGTCCGCCGACGGCGGCGGCCGCCAGCGCCTGTCCGGGCTTGAATGTCGCAACGAAGGCGGCGGTCAGCAGCAGAAGCGGGCTTAGGAAATTCAGCGGCAGAGGCAGGGCGGACAGGCCGGCGGTCTGCAGGACGGCGGCGGCGACGGCGGCGATGACGGCGATCACGTAGCCGATCATATCGTCACTCGGAATCGGCCGGCCGGGTCTTGATGACCTGGACGACCAGCGGATGGGCGGTCTGGCCGAGCGGCGATACCGACGCCGACTGGAACGGGTCCTGCGTCGACTTGGTGACCTTGTCGATCACACCGACGATGAGTCCCCGCCTGATGCCGCGCTCGATGCCGGAGGTGACGACGGCGTCGCCCGGCGAGAGGTCCTCGGTCTGGGGCACGAGCGTCATCGACATGCTGAGCCCCCGGTCGCCCTCGAGCGCGCCCATCGTTTCCTTGGAGTTCTGGACCGTCACCGCCAGCCGGCTCCGGGAGTCGGCCAGGGGCAGGACGGTCGAGGTCAGTTTGCCGGCGCGGAAGATCTTGCCGATGATGACGCCGTCGCCGACGATCACGGGCTGGTCCGGCGCCAGGCCGTCGTCGGCCCCGCGGTCGATGACGAACAGCCGCGACCACTCGTCGCCGGACTCGTAGATCACCCGGGCGGCGACCAGCGTTTCCTCCGGCGCCGGCTTGAAGCCCAGCGCCTGTTTCATCGCCTCGTTCTCCGCGACGGCGGCCCGAAGCTTGGCGTTCTCGATCTTCAGCGCCTCCTCCCGGCCGGCGGCCGCGGGATCGCAGGCCGGCTGCTGTCCGGAGATCTTCTCGGCTTCGGCCCTCGCGGACAGCGCCGCGGCGCGCACCGGCGCGGCGATCGTCAAAAGCCCCCGGGCGGCCGGTTCCAGGATCGGCGTCAGCCAGCCGACCGCGGCCATGATCAGGACCAGGGCGCCGGCGGCGATGAGGGTCGTTCTGACCCAGGGTATCCGCTTATTCCTCATACCTCGTAAATTTCGCTTGTTTCAGTAAAAATAATGAAGACGGGTCGCCGATCCGACCCGCCTCCGCGCCGGTTCCGCCGGAGGCGGCTGGACCGGTCTGGATCCGGATATCACGCGTAAGCGGCCAGCTTATTGGTCGCGTTCTCCTGCGACGAGGGCAGGGCGATGTCCCTGAGCAGTTCGGGGTTGTCGAGCAGGATGCCGGTGCCGCGGACCACGCAGGTCAGCGGGTCGTCGGCGACGCGCACCGGGATCTCGGCGGCCCGGGAGATGACCTTGTCCAGGTTCTTGAGCAGGGCGCCGCCGCCGGTCATGACGATGCCGCGTTCGTAGATGTCGGCGACGAGTTCGGGCGGCGTCACCTCGAGGGCGGACTTGATGTTGTCGATGATGGTCTTGACCGACTTGGCCAGGGCCTCGCGGATCTGGGCGTCGGTGACCAGGATCTCCTTCGGCAGGCCGGTGACCATGTCGCGGCCGCGCATCTCCATCTGCAGGGGCTCGTCGAGTTCCGCGGCCGAGCCGATCTTCATCTTGATGTTCTCGGCCACGCGCTCGCCGAGCAGTAGGTTGAAGTTGTCGCGGGCGAACTGGACGATGTTCTTGTTCAGGGCGTCGCCGGCGATCGGCAGGGATTTCCAGGTGACCACGCCGCCGAGCGAGATGACGGCGATCTCGGTCGTGCCGCCGCCGATGTCCACGACCATGT
>JBAIWZ010000237.1:0-7717 GCA_037916955.1 Acutalibacteraceae bacterium
GGGCCTCGGGCGGCTTGGGCGCTTCCGCCGGCTTGGCCAGAGCGGCGCCGGCGGCGGGCGCGGCGGCCGGCGGCGGCGCCGGCTTCTTCGTCCGGGCGGCGAGGACCTGCTTCGCAACCAGGTAACCGGCCGCGACGTAGAACAGGGCGGTGACGATGAGGATCAGGAACGGATTCGATTCCTCGAGGGATTCAACCCAGGCCTGGGCGAAGTCGGTCGGGGCGTAGGCGCCGAGCGCGAACATTCCGACGCCGAAGACGAAAGCGATCGCGCCCAGAATCAGGAGCGGGCGCATCGACTTGGCGCTCCGTTTCCGGATCTTCAGATAAAAGAAAGGCGCGTAGATGAAAATGGCGAGGATGAGCAGCGGCCAGGTCAGGGTCGCCCGGAAAAAGTCGGTCAGCGTCCGGTGCGGATCGACCGGTCCCAGCCCCATCAGCTGGTTGGCGTAATCGAGCCCGAGATCGACCGTGCCGGCCCAGGCCCGTTTGGCGAACGTCAGAACGGCCAGAGCCTGCCCCAGCGCGCCTAAAATAAGCTTCCTCATAGTCAGCGTTTTCCTGAAAGCCGGTTCAGGAAGAAATGATTATCGCAGTAATCGTAGCCAGTTTCCCGGTGAGCGGCAAACTTCTCGTCCCAGATCCGCTTCAGGTCTTCCCGCCGGATGTTGCCCTGGACGTCGAGCCGCGACCGGTCGTCCTGGATGCAATTGACCACGTCGCCGTTGTACAGGATCGCGCAGGAGGTGATGCCGGCGTTGCAGAGCTTGTACTTGCAGAGTTCGCAGGCCTGGTCGTACATGAAGCCCGATCCTTCCTCCTCGAACCGGATGAGCATCCCCCCGGCCTTCTCCCGCCGCAGCCCGTCGATGAATCCGCAAAGCTCCAGATACTCCTCGACCGACAGGACGTCCTCGCGGTTGGCGGCGCCGCGGCCGATCGGCTCCATGGCGAACAGGTGCCACTCGTCCGCCCCGAGTCCTTCGACGAAGCGCCGGAACTCGGCCAGCCGCCGAAGGTTCCCCTTGCTGACCGTGGTCTTCACGACCAGCCAGCCGATGCCCGCGCCCTTGGCCAGGCGGATATTGGCGGCGACCCGGTCGAAGACGGCCGCGCCGCGCATCCGGTCATGGCTGTCGGCGAAACCGTCCAGGCTGACCGACAGGCCGCTGACCAGTCCGGCCAGCTCCCCGAGTTTCGCCTCGTCGAGCAGCGTGCCGTTGGTCACGAGGCTGGTCTTGAAACCGAGCTTCTTCAGGTGCCGCAGGATGTCGAAGACGTCTTCCCGGACCAGCGGTTCGCCGCCGGTGATCTGGACCGCGAGCTTCGGACCGAAGTCGCGCCGGACCCGGTCGAAGAACGCCAGCCACTCGCCGCCCGGGATCTCGCCGCTCCCGGCGCGCACCGAACTCATATAACAATGCCGGCACTGCAGGTTGCAGCGGTTGGTGATCTCGACGCCGATGCTCTTGAGCTCATGGACCGATTTCAGCAGGCGGCGATGGCCTTGTTCGATCTCGCGATAAAGTTTGCGGACGAAAGACATGGATCTTCCCGGCGCGGGCGGCTGACCTCGCGGCTATAACTTCATCCTCTTGAAGGCGTACGCGCCGAGCATGATCAGCACGACGTCAAAGGCGATGACGATGCCGAAATTGGCGGCGAAGGACAGCGAGGAGATGCCGACGATGATGCTCCGCAGGCCGTCCACGGCGTAGGTCGCGGGATCGGCGTGGGTCAGTATCTTCATCCAGGCCGGCAGCTTGTCGAGCGGGTACAGCGCGCCCGAGAGCAGGAACAGCGGATAGACGGCGAAACTGGAGACGAGGCCGAAACCCTCGGGGCTCTCCATCATCGAACCGATGATCAGTCCCAGGCTGACCAGTCCCACGGCCAGGGCGACGAGCATGACCACGGTCAGCAGGAAACTGGCCGGCGTGAACGGTATGCCCAGGACCAGTCCGATCAGCAGCAGGAGGCCGGCCTGGAGGACCGAGTCGGTCAGGCCGCCGGCGACCTTCCCCATGAAGATGGTCGTGCGCGGCAGCGGCGTGATCAGCACCTCCTTGAGGAAGTCGATCTTCTTGTCCCAGACCACGTAGGCGCCGTTGAACATGGCGTTGAAGATGATGGTCATCGCCAGGAAGCCCGGGAAGATGAAGTACTGGTAGTTGACGCCGATCGAGGCGATGGTGCCGACGCTGCCGCCGAAGACGAAATACCAGAAGAGCGGCAGGAAGATCGACGAGACGATCCGGCTGCGCTCGCGCGTGAAGACCTTGAACTCGCGGTACCACAGCGCGTAAATGCCCTTGGCGGTCTTGCGGAGGTTCATAGGTCAGTGGCGGTCGTTCTGCCGGGCCTGGGTCATCACCCGCAGCTGCTCCATCACGCCGCCGGCCTCCTCCCGGATCTGCCGGCCGGTGAAATGCAGGAAGACGTCGTTCAGGTCCGAAGGGTGCACCTCGACCAGGTCCAGTTCGCCGGTGACCCGGAGCAGCTCCTGGAGGTTGCGGCCGGCGTCGGCGATGGTCAGCCGGGCCCGGCCGCCGTCGAGCGGCTCGACCTTGGTGACGTAGGGCAGTTTGGCCAGGTCGTCGAGCTTCAGGCTCCGCCCGCTGATGAGGACGCGGTCTCCTCCCAGGGATTTCTTCAGCGCCTCCGGCGCGTCCAGGGCGACGATCTTCCCCTCGTCGATGATGGCCACGCGGTCGCAGAGCTTGTCCGCCTCTTCCATGTAATGCGTGGTCACGATCACGGTCATGCCCAGCTTGCGCGCCAGGTCCTCGATGTACTCCCAGATGTGCTCGCGGGTCTGCGGGTCGAGTCCGAGCGTCGGCTCGTCCAGGAACAGGACCTCCGGCTCGTGCAGCAGGCCGCGCGCCAGCTCCAGCCGCCGGCGCATGCCGCCGGAATATTTCTTGACCACGTCGTTCTTGCGGTCCTTCAGTTCGACCAGGTCCAGGACGTCGTCGATCTTGCGGTCGATGCGGTCCGACGGGACGTCGTACATCAGGGCGTGAAGCTTGAGGTTCTCGTAGCCGCTCAGGACCTCGTCAGAACTCGGGTCCTGGAAGACCATGCCGATCGAACTGCGGACCTTGCCCGGTTCGCGGACGACGTCGAAGCCGTTGACCGCGGCCGAACCCGCGGACGGCTTGAGCAGGGTCGAGAGCATCATCAGCGTCGTGGTCTTTCCGGCGCCGTTCGGCCCGAGCAGGCCGAAGATCTCCCCTTTCCGAACGGCCAGGTTCAGGGAATCGACGACGGTCAGGCCGCCGTAGGTCTTGGTCAGCCCGTTGATGACGATGGCGTCCATAGCGGCTTGATTATAACCGAAGGAGCGGACAAGGGCGAGGCTCGCCCGCCGGCCGCCGCTGACGCTGGAAAAAGCCGCCCGATGCGGTATGATGCCCAGCGAGGTATGAAGCCATTCAAGAAATTCGACCGCTTCAAGCGGGACCGGCGTCCCGACCGCGGCTCGCCGCAGCGGGCCGGCCGCGCGCCCGGCTGGCAGGAGGTCGCCGGCTGGTATTCGAAGCACCTGGAGAGCGAGGACACTTATCAGGAGGCCGTGGTCTTTCCCGGCGCCCTGAAGCTGCTCGGGCCGGTCAGCGGACAGGCCGTGCTGGACGTGGCCTGCGGCGAAGGCTCGCTCGCGTCCAAGCTCGCGGCGGCAGGCGCCAGGGTGACCGGCTTCGACGCCGCTCCGGCGCTCGTCGAGCGCGCCCGCCGCAAGGTCCGCGGCGCCGAGTTCCTGGTCGGCGACGCCCAGCGCTTTCCCGACCAGCTGCGGGGCCGCGGCTTCGACGCCGCCGCCTGCATCCTGGCGATCCAGAACATCCGCGACGCCGCGGCCGTCTGCCGCGGGACCGCCGACGCGCTGAAAAGCGGCGGCCGGTTCGTCATCGTCGTCAACCATCCCTGTTTCCGCATCCCGCGCCAGAGTTCCTGGGGCTACGACGACGACAAGAAACTGATGTTCCGCCGCGTCGACCGCTACCTGACGCCGCTCGACGTGCCGATCCTGATGAACCCCGGCGGCCGCGGCCGGCCGATCACCACCATGTCCTACCACCGCCCGCTCTCGGCCTACTTCGACGCGCTCGGCCGGGCCGGCTTCGCGGTCGACGCGCTCGAGGAATGGGTTTCGAACCGGTCGAGCGACTCCGGACCGCGGGCCAAGGCCGAAAACCGGTCGCGCTCCGAATTTCCGCTGTTCCTGGCGCTGAGGGCCAGGAAGGTCTGAAACGAAAAGCGAGAACGGCGCCCGAACCGGCGCCGTTCTTTCGATTCCGGCCGCCTCATTGACAATTGCCGCCCAAAGCTATAATTTAGCTCAACCAAGCTCTTTTCATGGACAGGAGGCCAACATGACGGCCGAACGTAACAAGCTGCGCGTGGTCGTGACCACCGGCGGAACCAAGGAGCCGATCGACGATGTCCGCTTCATCACCAATTTTTCGACCGGCAAATTCGGTTACGAGATCGCCCGGGCGCTCGCGGCCGCCGGCTGCGAGGTCACGGTCATCTGCCCGGCGGAAACGCCGCTCCTGGCCGGCGGCCCGATCCCCGGCGTCCGGCACGTGAACTTCACGGACACGGAGAGCCTGCGGGCCGCCATCCTGGCGCAAGCCGGGGCGGACGCGGTCTTCCATGCCGCCGCGGTCTCCGATTTCCGTCCGGCGCAGCGCGTCGACGGCAAGATATCGTCGGCCCGGAACGCGCTGGTCCTGCGGCTCGAGAAGACGCCGAAGATCATCGCCGAACTCCGGGCGGCCTTCGGCAAGCGGACGGTGCTCGTCGGCTTCAAACTGCTCTCGGGCCGTCCCTGGCGGGAACTCGTCGGCCGCGCCCGCGAACAGAACGAACGCTGCGGGCTGAACCTGACCGTGGCCAACGACATGCGGCAGATGTCCGGCGGACGCCATCCGGCGACGCTGGTCACCGTCGAAGGCGGCGCCATCCGCCTCGACGGCTCCAGAAGCGAGGTCGCGGCGAAGCTCGCCGCCTTCGTGCTGAAGCGCGCCGCGGTCGGCTGGTTCCGGACCGAGCACGCCGCCGAGCCGGCGCCGATCATCGGCGAGGAGCGCCTGCAGATCGGGCGCCTGCTCGAACTGGCCCAGCGCGGCGGCCTGCTCTGCGACCGTTCCGGCAACGCCTCGGTGCGAAGCGGCGGGTCGATCATCGTCACGCCGCGCCAGCTGGACAAAGGCGCGGTCAGAAGCGATCAGGTCTGCCTGGCGACCGTCGATCCCGAGGCGCGGGTCATCCGCTCCCAGGGATCGGCCGCCAAGCCGTCCATCGACACCGGCGTTCAGGAGATGATCTACCGGGCCCGGCCCGGCATCGACCGCCTGCTCCATTTCCATTCGCCGTGGGGACGGTTCGAACGGCGCACGTCGTTCCCCTATCCCTGCGGAACGGTCCAGGAAGGCCTGGAGATCATCGCCGCCATCGGCACCGGGTCCGGGGAATTCGCCCTGGAACTGGCGCATCACGGCGCGATCATCGGTCTCACCGAGGCCGGCGTGCCGCGGCTCGAGGCCGAACTGGCCGCCTGCGCCGCCGACTATCGCCGTCACCTGGCCGAGATCGGACTGGACCGCCTCCTGGCCGACGGCCGCCTCCGGCCGGTCTTCTGCGGCGCGTCCATCGCCGGGGTCGTCCTCGAACTGGACGGCGCCGTGTCGGTCTTCCTGGCCGGATCTGCCCGGGGCCGCGGCATCGGCCAGGCGCTGGTCAGGCAGATCGTCGACCGCCAGCTCGACGTGGTCACGGTCGACGCCTGCAACGTGCTCGCCTACTACCGAAACTTCGGTTTCGACGGCGTCCGCGACCCGCGGTCCGGACTTTGGACGCTCCATCCGCCCGCCGCGCCGCCGGTCGCCGACATCTTCAAATGAGTTCTTTCATCGCCGCCCCCTCCGGGCGGCTTTTTTTAAAAAAAGACCCGCCAAGGCGGGTCCGCGTTTTCAGAAGAACCGATAGCTGGCCGACAGGCCGAACCCGCCGGGCAGGTATATCGGGGAGGCGGTGAACGCCGGCTCTTCGAGGATCGTCTTCCTGGGTTTGGCCAGGGCGATTTCGCGCATGCGCGAGTAGACCCGCCAAGTGCCGACGCCGACCATCGCTCCGCCGACGGCCCAGGACGTCCATTGCGGCAGTCCGGAGTCGCGGTGGAACTGGTCGATGTCGCAGCCCGGCATCCGGAACAGCCAGCCGCCGAAGAAATCGGCCCAGGTCCAGAGCATGCCGCCGAACAGGATGAGCGGAGCGCCGTGCGAGCCCGGGTCGATCCAGTTGAGCGACAGGTCGGCCGCGGTGAAGATCAGCGTGTCGGCCATGAACGGCCCGAGCGAGACCCAGGCCATGTGCCGGGGCGAGACCGGTTCGCGGATCTCGACCGAACCGGCGACCAGCATGCTCCCGAAGCCCATGTCCTCCATGTGCGGGTAGGGCTTGTAGGAATTCACGTGCTCGCCGAGCAGCACCGCGGTCAGGGCATGTCCGCCCTCGTGGACGTTCAGGCTCCAGACCAGGTAAAGCGGCGTGGCGATCAAGTGATAAACGAACTCGTCCTGACGGTCCGTTCCGCCTTCCTGGGCGCGGGCCGGCGCAGCGTAAGCCAGACAGCAAGCCAGGCTAAAAAGGGCTAAGATGCGGCTCATTTGCTCTCCTTTTTGGTTAGGGTTTGAGACCGCAACCAGCCACCTTATCGGTCGGACCGGAGAGTGTCAATTGTCGGCTGTTTTTCAGGTCGGATCGATGCCGCGATGCCTGATCGGAGGCCGCATCCAGCATTCCGGCACGGCGCTTCCCCCGCCTTGCTCACAACCAAACCGCGCCGCGATAGTGTCGCGGCGCGGCTTCAATTATCGGTATGTCAGCGGTCGTGAAGCGTTCAGCCCTTCGCGCCGCCGGCAGCCTCATCTTCGGAGAACAGCGGACAGCTGGCGGTACCGCCGACGCCGCCGGTGGTCAGGCCTCCGAGTCCTGAGCTGGCGCTGGACCCGCCGCTGCCGACCGAACCGCGAGTGCCGCCGCCGGAAGCCGCTTCGTCCTCGCTGAACAGCGGCGCGGTGCTGCCGCTCGTGCCGGCATTGGTGCCGCCGCTGCCGACCGAACCCTTGGCCCCTCCGGCAGCTTCGTCCTCGCTGAACAGCGGATTGGCGTTGCCGCTCTTGCCGGCGTTGGCGCCGCCGCCCGGCGCCATGCCCGCTCCGGCGTTGGCCAGGCACTCGGATATCGGGTCGCTCTTCTGGTAATTGGCGAAGAAGGCGTCGGACACGTCATCGATCTGCTTGTTCCAGTCGGCGCCGTAAAGCGCGCGGGCCGCGGCCTCCGTCGCCACCCAGCGCAGCGTGCCGTTCCGCGAGACGGCATAGACCTTGGGGTCGCTCTGGATCTTGACCAGGCGCCGGCCCGGCTTGTAAGTGACGTTGCCGGCCAGCGGGATGGCGGCCATGGTCGCGGCGGAAACGGTCTTGACGCCGCTGAAGTCGGGGTACCAGCTGAAGAAGATGCCGCTGTTCGGGAAAACGTAGCGCCGGCCGTTCTTGCCACAGTAATATACGGTCGGACTGGCGGCGGTCTTGAGCAGATGACCGCCGATGCACGGCAGTTTCTTGTCCGAGGGCGGCGGCAGAATGCCCTTGTCCACGTCGATGGTAGGCGTGGCCGCCATGGCGTAATCCGAGTTATAGGCCCCGCTGGCG
>JBAIWZ010000238.1:0-10378 GCA_037916955.1 Acutalibacteraceae bacterium
CCCCCGACTAGGCTGCCGCGGGCACCGATCGCCTCAAAGGCCTCGGGTCGCCCGGCACATCTTCGCGTAGAGGTCGCGGAAGATGTTGTCCGGATCGGTCCGCCGCTTGACCCGGTCGTAGTTGTCCTTGTTCCAGATCTTCCAGAAATCGGACTCGGTGTAATAGTTGGTCGAAATGAGCGTCTTCAGGGCGCCGATCGACGTGAGCTCGTCCTCCAGGACCTTGTAATAGTCCTTGTCGCCGCTCTTCTTCATCCCGTAGATCGCCAGGTCCAGGTAAAGTTCGTCGTCGTTCCGGCGCAGGTAGTCGGCGTCGATCCACTCGTACGCCCGGACCCGCTTGTAAGGAACGCACCAGAGCGGGAAAAAATTGACCTCGCGGCGGTACCAGTCCATGAACTCGTCCATCCTCGAGTACGGGATGAAGGTATCCACGGTGATCGGGATCATCGCGGACGGGATGTGCCGCCGGAACTTTTCGACCAGCCGCAGCACCGTCGTCGAGTCCACGAATTTCCCGAAGAACAGCCGTCCCAGGAACGACTTCGGGGTCACGTTGGTCACGCCCTTGTCGTACCGGAAAAAATAATCGGGCGTCCGGAGATAATCCTCGCGGCGACGCTTCGTGCTCAGGTAGTAGACGCGCATCCAGTCGTAGCGGTGCGCGTAGGGCGCCTCGTCGACGAAATCGGCGACGCTCAGCACCAGCTCCGTCGGCGAGTGGATGATGCCGTCCATGAAATCCACGTCGCGGGCCCGGTAGTGCTTCCAGATCGCCGCCTTGTAGGAGGCGAGGTCGCCGTATTTTTCGTAGGTCACTTTCACGAACGGCTTCGCCGGGAGCAGGCGGAATTTCAGTTTCGAGATGATGCCGAGCGTCCCGAACGTGCCGTGGGCCATCTGGAAGACCAGGCTGTTCTCGTTGTCCGGCGTGCAGGTCAGCACCTCGCCCTTGCCGGTGATGATCTCGTATTCCAGGCAGGAGTCGTGGAAGCCGCCGAGCTTGTACGACATCGACTCGATCGAGCAGCCGGCGACCGCGCCGCCGATCGTGATCGTCTTCAGCTCCGGCACGACGGCCGGGACGAGTCCGTGCCGCATCGTCGCCCGCACCAGGTCGACGAAGGTGACGCCGGGCTCGGCGATGCAAAAGCGCTTCTCGGCATCGATCTCCAGGATCTCGTTGAGGTCGCTGACGTCGAGCTTTTCGTCCAGATGCCGCTTGTCTTCGGGCTTCGGCACTTCGTGGGAGACCGACTTCTTTTTGAGCGAGATCGGCCGCGTGCTTTTCCGGTTCTTCAGCTGTGCCGCGATCCGGGCGATCTTTTGTTCATGCGTCATACCGCAATCAATGACAGTGGATGATGAGCCCCTTTTCGAAAATGTGGAAGGCGCCGGTCTCCTCGGAAACCGTGAACACGGTCGTGCCTTTGAACACGTAGGAACTGGCGATGGCCGTCAGGTGGCGGGTGTGGACCTTGGTCTCGAAGCCGAACTGTTCGGAGAGGTCGTCGAATCTTCCGGGGTTGACCTTGCCGGCCACCAGCCGCGGCCGCATTCCTTCGATCAGGACCCCCGAATGGACGATGTCGCCGCGCCGGTCGATGAGGATCGCGCCGTCGAAATTCACCGTCGCGCCCAGGTCGTAGCGCCGGTGCTCGTCCGGTTCGATCTTCATGATGTTGAGGCGGCGGTGGGCGAAGATATCCTGGTCGGAATCGGGACGGTCCAGGTGGTCCTGCCACTTGCCGCGCCAGCCGAGGATGACGTACAGGCCGAAACAGCGGCGCCGCTCCATCAGATGCAGGATGAGTTCCGCGGTCTTCAGTTTGAGGTCCAGCGGCAGATCGACGGCCGAACCGGCGAGGTCCCCGGCGATGTGCTCGAGGCGCTGGTTGATGCGGCTGAGCATATTTTTTCGATCATTTGCAGACGCAGATCCGGTACGGACCGCCTGCGGTGACGTTATCCATCTGCGCGAATTCGGAACCGGCCGGGCAATCGCAGGCCGCGGGCACGATCCCGCCCGAGACCCTGACGCCGTTGCTCACGGACCCGCAGGCCGGCTTCAGCGCGGCCGGACACTTCGGCGCCGGCGGCGTCGGACCCGGGCCGGGCGGCGTTCCCCGCGGCGTGACGGTGAGCGAATACGTCAGGCAGGATGAAGTGCCGCCGGCGTCTTTGACGCAGACCCGGAACTTGCTCGTGCCGGCGGCGGTCGGCGTGCCCTTCAGGACGCCGTCGACGCCGAGGATCAGGCCCATCGGAGGAAAACCGACGCCCGAGTCGAGGTAAAAAGTGTAAATGCGGGCGCCGCTCTGGGGACCGAGCAACGGGATCAGCATTCCGGAAAAGTCGTGGCGGTACGGGACGTTGATCGGTACGTCGGCCAGCCTGACCACGTCCGGCTGACCCAGATCGATGTGGGGCAATTTGATGTAGCCCGTCTGCGCCGCCAGGATCACCCCGAAGATGCCCAGCGCCAGCACGGCCGGGATCAACGCGCCCGCGTTAAGTCCCGGTCTAGGGCTTTTTTCGGGCGCAGACCTGACCGGGTCGTCGGATCTCTTCATAATGTTCGCATTGTACCCGCCCGGCCCCAGCGTGGCAAAACAAAGACCGGCCGCCCTTGCGGGAACGGCCGGTCTTGTTTCGGCGTTATTTCTTCTTCTTGGCCGCGGTCTTCTTGGCGGCTTTCTTGGGTTTGGCCGGGGTGTCGGCCTTCTTGGCTTCCACCTTGATCTCGACCGGCTTTTCGGGCTCGGACTGGACCTCGACCGTCTTCTTGGCCTCTTCCGGTTTCCAGGTCCGGACCGCCGGCTTCTCTTCCTTGGGAGCCACGGCCGTGGGCAGGTTCATGGCCTTCAGTATCCGGTCGAGCTTGGCGTTCAGCAGGTCGAACTGGGCCTTGTGCATGTCCCCGCCGCGGACGGAACGATCCTCGGGTTTGCCGAAGCACTCCCGGCAATAGGTCGGCTTCTCGCCGGTCGGCCGGAACGGCACTTCGCAGCGCTTGCCGCACTTGGCGCAGATCGCTTCGAACATCCGCTTCTCGCCGAAGGACGGACGGCCGGAGTCCCGGGCGTCGAAGCGCCGGGGCGCGCCGCCGTCATCCCGCTTGAAACACTCGCGGCAATAGACCGGCCGTTCGCCGGTCGGCCGGAACGGCACTTCGCATTCCTGGCCGCACTTGTCGCAGACCGCCTTGAACATCTGGCGGTCCTGTCCGCGGTCGCCAAAACCCCGGTTGGACGACCAGTGATCGCCCACGCCGCGGTTGCCGCCGCCGAATTTTCCGCCTCGCTTGAAATTACCCATAGGTATCAGTTTAAGCCTCCGAATCAATAAGAAAGAATGAAAGCATAGTTTAGCGCAAAATCGGCATTTTGTCAATGGGGCGGCGTTCGGACTTAATTTAAAGAGCGGTTTGAGAGTTCCATCTGGCCTGCTGCCTGGCCGACCCCGCCGCCCAATCTTGATTTTTCCGTGAAAATATGCTAAGGTCGGCCCAGTTCTTCAAAATCGACAGGAGCTTCCGATGACCTCAGACGCCTCGAAACCGATGCCGCTCGTCGAGCACATCGTCTATATCAAGACCTGGTCCAAGACCTTCCGCCGCTTCGTCGAGATCCTGCCCGACTGGATCACGCCCAACCGCGTGACCCTGTTCCGGGGCTCGCTGGCGCTGCCGATCTTTTGGGCCCTGTCCGTCGGGCGTTACTGGACCGCCCTGACCGTCTTCGCCGTGGCCATGGCGCTCGACGTGCTGGACGGGGCCATCGCCCACATCAAGGGCATGAGCACGGCCAGCGGGGCGTTCCTAGATCCGCTCGCCGACAAGCTGATCGTCTGCGGCACGCTGGTCGCACTCTGGAACCGGCTGCCGAACTGGATCCTGTTCCTGGCCGGGGCCACCCTGCTCTTCGCGGCCGCGATCACCCTGCTCCGGATGTACCGGATGTTCCTGGCCCGGCGCCTGGACGGACCCGCTCTGGCGAAGACGGTGGCCGCCAAGACGGCCGGCAAGGTCAAGACGATCTTCGACGTCCTGGCGATCGCGGTCATCATGACCGGCCTGGCGTTGGACTCGCCCCCGGTCATCGATGCCGGCGGGACGCTGATCGTCGGCGGCAGCTTCCTGGCCGGCGTCCTGTACCTCTTCCCGGTCGGCCGGGTGATCGGCCTGCACGCGCCGAACCCGTCGCAGACCGCCGTTTCGAAAGAAGCGGCCTGAACGATCCGACGCCCCATCGCTTGATGGGGCGTTTTTGTTTTGTCAGACCCATGAAATCGGCCCGGCGTATGGTAATCTCCCGTTGCTTCTCACGAAAGGAGCCGGAGATGGCAACAAGGCAAGAAGTGTACGAAGCGATCGATACGGAGCGCGAGTACCAGGACCGGGTGATCGCCAACGACCCGGCCCGGCATGACGCGGCCGTCGACGCCAACCATTCCGTCGGGGCCTACCTGACGATGCTCGATACCTACCTGCGCCGGGCGCAGGACGCGTGGACGGACAACGCCGGCCACGACAAGGCGCTCGAGGTCATCAGGAAGATCGCCGGAATCGCCGTGCACTGCATGGAGGACCACGGCGCGCCGAAGCGCCGGCCCTGAACGGCGCTCTCACCCGTCCGATCCAACGGACGGGTTTTTCTTATGACCAGACCGGCGCCGGCGCGGTCCGTTCTCAATTCTTGGAGGAGGTCAGGTGCCAGGCGCCGCACCACAGGCAGTAGTAGACGTCGATGGCCGCGCCTGACTTGGACTCGCGCCAGCCGGCCGCGGCGAGCGCGTCCCGCTCGGTCGGATGCATCTCCTTGCCCGAGGTTTCGCACTTGGGCAGGCCGCCGTGTCCCTCCGACGGCTGCCAGTCGGCGAGTTCGTTGATATTGAGGCGGCGCTTCGGCATAGATCAGGGAAGATCATAACAGGCGGCTCGGCGGCCGTCACGTCGACCTCCTTATACAAAGGAGGCGCCCGACCGGCGCCCCCCCTTTTTTCGCGGTTTACCTCATGACGCGATCACAGTCCGGTGACGGACTTGGCCTCGACGGTCGAAGTGCCGCTGTTGCTCACGGTGACCGTTTTGACCATGCCGATGCCCTTCACCCACCACTCGGTTGAGGTGGTGACCGTCGGCGGCGTCTCGGGCAGCTTCATGCCCGGGGGCAGCTTCACGCCCGGCGGCGGACCGGACAGTTCGGTGGCGGTGGTGCGGGTCAATTCGACCTTGACGGCCTGATACGTGCCGGCCGGAACCGTGACCGATTCCTCGCCGACGACCCGGCTCTCTTCCGTCGTGGTGACCGAGACCGGCCCCATGCCGGCGGTCGGCCCGCTGGTCGCTTCCATGCTCACCTTCTGGGTGTTCTTCCAGGTCGTCCCGGCGGCGACCTTGGCCGGCATGAACGTGCCGCTCGACGAAATGACGGTCGTCTTGAACTTCATGCCCTGCGCCGCGGCGCCGACGTCAAAAGTGCCCTTCATCGCCACGGACCCGCTCGAGCAATCGGCTTCCATGTCGGCGTTGATGCCGCCGGCCATCTCGGCGCGGATCGCGGCCACGGTACCGGTCACGCTGACGGTGCGGATCGTGTAGTCGGCGTCGCCGGCGGTCTTGATGAACGGCGTGACGCTGTAGGCGATCGTCAAACCGGGCTTGAACGGATAATACGGATTGCCGCAAACGTCCGCCGTCGCGGTGCTCGGCTTCTCGGCGGGCACGGCAGCCTTTTCAGCGGCCGGCGCGTTGGTCGAAGGCGCGGCCGCCTTTTGGGCGCAGCCGGCGCCGACGAGCACGAGCGCTCCAAGCAGGACGGTGACGTGAATGAATCGTTTCGCGCGCATATGAGCGGAAAAATGAAAGATTACATTGGCATTGTAGCATCGATGCAGCCGCGGAACAACTGAAAAATATCGCGGCTCGTGCCGGCAAAAATTTAAACCGCGCCATCGGGCCTGGCGGGTTTATCCGTTTTACGCGGCCGAACCGCAGGTATCGATCACCCGGCGGTCAGTGCGGAAAAAATAACTCTCCGGATAAAAACAGCGCGAGGGTCAGCACATACTCGGCCGCCAGGGGCATGCACACCGACCATTCTTTGTGTTTGATGATCGAAAATATTCCGACGAAAAATGAAAGCGGACCGGCCAGGGTGAACATGGCGGAGAGCGCGAAAGCAAGCACCGTCAGCGAGGGACTGTCTGCTATGACGGCCGCGTCCCCTCCGATGGCCGCGGCAAAAATTAGCGACAACGCCGTCAGAACGACCAATGCGGCGCCGAATCCTACGGCCCACCTGCCCGAACGCGATCTCGGCATGAAATCAGCTTTCATAACGTCTTCAGAGCAGGTAGCCCCAGGTCTGAAGCTTGTCGCCGTCCGTCTGCCAGCCGACCCCGATGTCGGTCCGGTAGAACATGTTCGGGACCTTGACGTTCCTGACCCGATGGTAGGCCACCTGCCGGGCCTCCTCCACGGTCGTGCCGTTCCCGGTGATCACCAGCAGCCAGCCGGAGATGCCGGCGATCCGCCAGACGCCGTCCCGGTCTTTCTTGACGTCGCCCAGATGGACGCCGCGCTTGTCATCGGGGTCCACGAAGGTGACGGCCAGGTTCTTGTAGGTCTTGAGCAGCCGCCGGCTCTGCTCGGTCCAGCCGAAATAGAGCGGACAGAGTATGACCACGCCGACCTGAAAACCTTTCTTGCAGGCCAGCTCGAAATTCACGCCCTTGGCCAGGAGGTAGAGCCAGGTTCCGGCCGGCATCTTGATGCCCTCGGACTGGATCTGGATCGTCGGGTAGCCGAAACGCGAGGTGAATTCCAGCGGATAGATGCCGTAGCCGTTCACGATGCAATTGATGTCGATGTAGCCGACGTAGCCGGCCTTCTTCAGCGCCGGGGTCATGAGCTCGAGCGTCTGCCGGAACAGGTGGTTGGACCGCACCCAGAACATCAGCGTGCCCATCTCGCCGGTGAACGGGCCGATGTCGCCGGGAAAGAGGCGCTTGTGCTCGAAATTGACGTTGATGGGATGGATGAAGCGCTTGCCGTTGAAGAAGGCCCCGACCGCCACCTCGACGCCGTTGACGAACTTCTGCAGCAGGAAGACCCGGCACTTCTTCTGCAGGACGTCCTGGTTCTTTTCCAGGTGTTCCAGCAGGTCGGAGGCGTCGTCGTACTGCCCGATGAAGATCAGGTCCTTGGCCTCGGAGCCGACGTGGCCGCTGGGCTTGAAGACGTAGCGCGTCCGGTGGCGCTTGATGAAGGCCACGGCCTTGTCGTAATCGTCGAATTGCCAGCTTGGCAGGACGTTGACTCCGTGCTTCTTCATTTCGGCCTGGCCGAACTCGCGGTTGGCCTCGAGCTTGTCGGTGTAGGCGCTGCCGCCGACCACGGCCTTTCCCTGACGGCGCAGCCGGTCGGCTTCGCGCCCGAAATTGTCGTCGTCGAAGACGATGACATCCGCCCATTTCACCCACGGCTTCCAGGTGCCGACCCGCTCGATGAAGCCTTCAAAAACGTCGGCGTCGAAGCGGTCGCGGCAGTACATCTTGACCCGGTGGCCTTCCTGGGCCACTTGCCAGGCCAGATCGCCGTTCAGAGCCTCGTCGGAAACGAAGAGGAACTTCTTCGGGCGCTTGCCCATGAGATTTTTGATGCCGTAATTGGTGATCATGGTTCAATGATACAACAGGACGGCGCGCGCGTCATGCCCGATCGACCGCCCGCTCGCCGTTTCTTCGCTCGGCTGAAACAAAAACGCGCCGTTCGGCGGCGCGCTTCAAATGACTCCGGGGCCGGGACGATGAACCGCCCGACGCTGCCTTATGCGATCTTCGCGAGAATGGTCTCGAGTTCCGCCGCCGCCATCACCACGGCCGCGGCGGCCTCGATGAACTCGTTCTGCACCTTTTCCTCTTCGCGATTTTTTATCATGACGCGAAGCACGGTGCGGATCTGGTCCGGAGGGAGCTTCTCGACGTCCACCCTGATCTCGCCCTCGGTCTTGCTGAACCACGCCTCGTAGATGTGCTGGATGGTGTTCTCGCGTTTCCGCGCGGCCTTGATGCATTCGCCGCAGTGTTCGGCGTCCTTTCCCAGCGTCTCGATGGCCTCCTTGATGAGCGTCACCGCCTCGGACAGCTTGCCGAGCATCTCCATGATGTAGTTATCCGGCGACACTTCGAATTTCTCCATCCGGAAGACCGCCTTCTTGGATTCGTCCATGATGTCGTCGATCCACTGGGAAAGATTCTCGATGTTGTGGCGGTCGAATTTGCCGGTGATGAACGTGCTGCGGACCTTGGCGATGATGTCGTGATGCGCTTCGTCGGCCCTTTTTTCCGCTCGGTCGACCAGCTTCGCCGCTTCCGGGCCCGGTTTTTCGCAGTATGTTTGCGCCGTCTTCAATCCGTCGAGCACGATCCCGGCCTGCTCCGAGAGCAGGTTCAGGAAATTGATCTGTTTCGGAAAGAACCGCGATACCGATAATTTTTTCCAGGCCATATTGATCAAGGCTGCGCAAATAATGATGCCGATGACATAGATGAGTTTGCCGCGAAAAAGGAGCAGGAAGGTCGCCGACGCGGCGGCCGAAGCCGGTATGGTGACGAGCCAGGCGAAGGCCATGTCCCTCGTGACCTCCCAGTGGACGCGCCGGGGATTCTCGGCCGCGCCGGCGCCCATCACGGAAGACGAGATGACCTGCGTGGTCGAGATCGGATAACCGAGGAGCGAAGAAAGATAGATGATCATCGCCGACGAGAACTGCGACGTGAACGAGTGGACCGGTTTGATGTCGTAGATCCCCCAGCCGAGGGTGCGGATGATCCGCCAGCCCCCGCACAACGCGCCGATCGCGATCGCGGTCGAGCAGGCCAGCATGACCCAGATAGGAATGAAGGCCCTGCCCGGGGCCTGCGCGTACATGCCCGAGATGGTCAGGACGAAAACGATCACGCCCATGGTCTTCTGCGCATCGTTGGTCCCGTGCGACAGCGCCTGGGAGATGAGCGTGACGTACTGCGCTTTCCGCAGGAAGGCGTTCGTCCGCGTCGGAAAAGACACGATCGAGCTGACGAAGATCACGAACCGGGTCAGCGTCGAGGCAACGACGAAACCGACCAATGGAGAAGCGACGAGCACGACGAAGACGCTCAGCACCTTCGTCCAGTGGATCGGCGCGAAGCCCCAGCCGACCACGAAGGCGCCGAGCAGGCCGCCGATGAGCGCGTGCGATGACGACGACGGCGTGCCGGTCTTCCAGGTCCAGAGGTTCCAGATGATCGCGCCGAGGAGGGCGGCGATGATGACGAGCGTGCTCGACGCGCCCTTGGTCATCAGGTGCGGATCAACGATCCCTTTTCCGAGCGTCTCGGCGACCTTGCTCCCGAGGAAAAACGCTCCGACGAAATCGAACGTGGCCGCGATGAGCAATGCCCGGAGGGGTTTGATGGCGTCGGTCTTTATGGCGGTCGCGACCTGGTTGGCGGCATCATGAAAACCGTTCGTGAAATCGAACAGAAGCGCTAAGACGACGGCAAAAATGACGACGGTGAACTCGATACTCATGGTGACGAAGCTTCCGGGGCAATAATATCCAGCCTAGGAAATCGGCAGCACTGTGTCAATTGTCGGACACGATAAAAAAACGCGCCGTTTAGGGCGCGCCGCTGACGGCTCCGAGCCCGGACTCCGACTGGGGCAAATAGGCTTATTAGAAACTCACCCAGAAAAACCAGGCGCCAATGAGAAATATTATGCCGCCCCAAAGCACCTGCCCGCCCTTGAACATCTTGGCTTTCTTGTTCACGCGATCCGGAAACCCGATCTTTTCAATTCCTTTGAATAAGGTGACCCATCCTAAAATAGTGATGGCGACCCGCCAGTCGGCGACCCAGACATTGTGCGCCACGACAGTGGCCAGGCCCAGCAAAAAAGTGATGTAGCCGGTCGAGATCGTGATGGTCCTGTCTTCGGTGTACTCGATGACCCTGCCCAAAAACTTCGCGCCGACTGACAGCCCGCCGAGGATCATGAACAGGCTTCCCCAAAATCTCGCCAAAAAAATTGTGATCTCCATACTGGATTAAAACCTGAATGACGCTCAGGATTTATCTCTCGAGCCTTTTTCTTAGCTCGTCTATGACGGCTTTCTGCCAGTACTTCATGGAAAACCAACCGATCAATGGTTGTGCAACTATACGGAGCCAGCGTTTATGGATGGCAACTTGATAAGTGTAATCGATCACGGTTCCTTCTGGACTTAAGGAGAGCAACAATTCTTCGTGGCCAGAAGTTCCGAATTTAGGACTTTCATTATCCGAAACGAACCCCTTTCCAGGGAGGATCCGGGTTTTCATTTTTACCGGG
>JBAIWZ010000239.1:0-6363 GCA_037916955.1 Acutalibacteraceae bacterium
GCGGCCGCGCGAATGGTCCGCGGATTTCTTCCGCGGGTCCTGCGAGCGCTGGTTCGACCTGTCGAACGACGGCATCTGCGGCCCGGACTGGTACGAGGAGGAGTTCTCGGTCCTGAAGCAGGACGCGGCCCTGGCCGAGCGGGCGCGCGGCGCCCCGGTGCGGGTCAACCCCCGCTACCGGATCTGGACGCCCGAGCACACGCTGATGAAGACGCCGCCGCTCCTCCTCGAGGAGCAGATGGAGTTCTTCTACGCCCGGCTCGCCGGCCTGGCGAGGACCGCCGAGGAACGCCACCCGTCGTGGAATCACGTCATCGAAGCCATGGCTTACGCCGACCTGATGACCGACGGCGAGCTCCGCCCCTGGCTCGACGGCTGCGGCCGCCTGGCGACGGTGCTGGTCATGTGGCTGGCCCGGACGTTCGGCGCCCCGCTGCCGCTCTTCGCCTCCAGCAAGGAGGTCCACAAGATGACGATCCGCGACCTGGACCGCCATCGGCTCTACTTCCTGGAGTGCATCCGGCGAGCCGAACAGGAGCATCCGTAGCCCTTTCTCCCGAACCCGCGAGTTGCCTCGCGGGTTTTTCTTTGGCATCATCAGAAACAGGTATGCGGCAGCTGCACATCGGCCTTGATTTCGACGGGGTGCTGAGCGACTGCGGCCGGCTTAAGTCCGACGCCGCCAAGCGCTTTTTCGGCGTGGACATACCCAGCGAGAAGTTCAAGAAGGAGCTGGTGGTCGGCGCGGGCCTCCTGACGCTGGAGCAGTACCGGGAGCTGCAGCAGATCGTCTACGCCACGCGCGAGGTCGGCCTCCTGGCCGAGCCGGTCGAGGGGATGCTCACGCACTTGCCGCGCCTGCTCGCCGAAGGCCACCACGTCCGGATCGTCACCTCACGGAGCGGCCCGCAGCTGGAGGTGGCCCAGGAGTGGGCGCTGAAGCACGGGCTGGTCATCGACTTCATCGGCATGGGCTACGGCAAGAGCAAGGCCGGCGCGGCCGCGGGGATGGACCTGTACGTGGACGACGACCTGGACAAGCTGGAACCGCTCGTCGGCGTGGTGCCGAACCGCTTCCTGTTCTCCTGGGGTTACAACCGCCATCTGGACGAGACCGGGGTCGCCAGCCGCGTGGGTTCCTGGCAGGAACTTTACGACCGCATCAGCGGGCTGGCCGCCTGACCGGACGGCGGGAATATCAGATCGGCCGCGCGGCGGCCTTTTTCAGTTGCCTTTTTCCGCGGCAGCCGGTAAGTTCAGGGCGACCCGGGCCGTTCCGGACGCTCTTTCCCAAGAGGCCAGCCATGAAGATCCGCCAAGTCGCATTCGATCTCGACGACACGCTGATCGCCAACAGCCATAAGTACAACCGCGCCATCTGGCGCTGCGGCCAGATCATCACCGAAGCGCTCGGTCCGCGCTGTCCCTACGCGTCCGAGCTGATGAAGCTGCACTACGAGCTGGACACGGAGATGGTCAAGACCTGGAAGTTCCGGGCCGACCGTTTTCCGACCAGCTGGGTCAGGCTGTACGAGAGCCTGTGCGCCAGGCTCGGCACGGGCGCCGATCCCGGGGTCAGCGGCCGGCTGTACGAAACGGCCGGCGAGTTCCGCCGCGGACCGTTCCCGCCGTACGAGGGCGTGCCCGAAATGCTGGACCGCCTCCGGCTGCAGGGCCGGGGCCTGTACCTGGTCACCGCCGGCGACGCTGAGCTGCAGCGCGAGAAGATAGCCGACAGCGGGCTGACGCCGCGCTTCGACGAGATCAGGGTGATCGAAATGGACAAGGAGAAGACCCTGGCCGAGTTGTTCGGGAGCGATCCCGGGGCCGCCGCCATGATCGGCGACTCGCTCCGGTCGGACATCGCCCCGGCGGTCAAGCTCGGGATGACCGGCATCCACGTCGCCAGCCTGACCTGGCCGCTGGTCAACGCCGCGCTCGATCCCTCGTCCTACCACTCCCTGGCTTCCGTTCTCGACGTGCCGGATCTTCTTTTCCGGCTCGAACAGGACCGCTGAGTTCGGCGGTTCTTTTTTTGTTTCACTGCCGGGGCCGGGCGGTTCATGTGATATAATCATCTGGCGGCCGCTTCGGGCCGCGTATATCGGCTAAATTTTAACGTCATTCACATGCGCAAGCGTATTTTATTGGCCGCTGCGGTCCTGCTCTTCGTCGGAGCCGGCTGCGCCGGCGGCCAGCCCGCGGCCCCGGCCCCGACGTCCGGCGGCCAGGTTCCGTCGGCCGCCAAACCGGCTGATCCGGTCGATCAGGCGGTCAACGGCATCGTCGGCGACGAGCAGAAGAATGCCGATGCCACCGATCAGGAAACGTCCGACGGCGCTCAACTGGACGCCACCCAGACCGAAGTCAACGCCTTTAGCGATTCCAACTATGGCATTCAATGATCGATCGCGGCTCGCCGCGGCGGCTTTGGCCATCGGTCTGCTGCTGCCGCTGAGCGTCGGCGCGGCCGCTCGCAAACCGGCGGCCGCCGCCCAAGGCGGATTCTGCAGCGTGCTGTCCGGCCGCGCGGCATCGGAACGGTTCGGCGCCAGGCTGGACCAGCTCGGCAAGGACCTGTCGGCCAAGCGCGAACAGGTCGCCGCCCACCTCAAGACGGTGCGCGACCAGCGGGATTCCAATCTCGGGACGCTCCGCAGTCAGGCCGACGCCCATCGTTCGGACATCATCGCCCAGCTGGAGGCGAAATTCCCCGGGGACGCGGCTAAGCAGGCGATCCTGTCGTTCCAGCAGGCGGTCGACGCCGCCGTCGCGGCGCGCCGGACCGCGGTGAACGCCGCGCTCGACGCTTTCCGCAAGGGCCTGGATGACGCGATCGCCGCGCGCAAGGACGCGATCGACGCCGCGTCCAAGGCGCTCAGGGACGCGCTGACGGCCGCCGAGAGCAAAGCGTCCGCGGCCTGCGCCGCCGGAACCGATCCGGCGACGGTCCGGCAGCAGTTGATGGCCGACATGACCGCGGCCCGCAGCCAGTTCCGGGATGCGGTCCAGAACGCGGCCAAGGTCGGCCCGGCCCTTCAGCCGCTGATCGACGCCCGGAAGGCGGCCATGGACAAGGCGGCCTCGGATTTCCAGGCGGCCATGGACAAGGCCAAAGCCGATCTGAAGGCGGCACTGGCTGCCATCCAGCCAGCCGGCGGGACGAACACGAATTCGGCGGTCAACGCCGCGCAGTAACACCGGAATTGAAAGAGCGGGGCCGGACGGCCCCGCTCTTTTCGTTATCCGTCACTTGGTCTTTTTGGCGAAGTATTGGTTAAGCGCGTCCTTGGACCCGGCCAGCACGGCGATCACCTTGCGGAATTTGTCCCTCAGCGGTTCCGGCAGGTCGCGCCGCTCATCGATGATTTTGGCCAGCCGGTCCAGCGCCTCTTCATGGCCCAGCCCGCCGCGAGACCGGAAGGCCTGGTATTTGTCGACGGCGGCCAGCAGTTCGGATTCCTCCAGCACTTCCAGGATCTGGGCTTCCGCCGGAGCCTTGGCCAGGTCCAGGCCGGCCGGGTTCTGGTCCTCGAGCAGGTGGTGCGAGGCGGCGATCCGGACGGTGTTCTCGTCGAGGCCCTGGCCGGCGTGCGTCTTCAGGATGCCGTAGGTCCACTCGGCGTGGCGCCGCCAGAATTCGACCATCGGCGTCTTTTCGGGATCGATGCCGGACCGTTCCAGCGCCTCGAAGACGCGGCCGCGATCGGCCAGGTCCTGTTCGGCGGCGAATTCGGCGACGGTCTTGGCCCGGCCGTCGATGAACGGGTTGAAGGCGCGGCCCGGCGGCACGAACAGCCGCCGCACGGCGAAATGGAATTCGCCCTCGGTCCCGGGCGGACCGGATTTGCCGATGTCGTGGAGGGTCGCGGCCCGCATCAGCCGTTCCGGCCCCTCGTCAGGCAGGTCGAGCGTTTCTTTCAGCTTGCCGTAGGTCGTCCGGATGATCCGGGCCATGGCCAGGCTGTCCTCGAAATGCGAGCCTAATTCGGCCAGCCGTCGGCGCAATTCCGGATGCCGTTTCAGGTCCAATCCGATCTCCAAGGACTCGACCTTGTCGGCGACGGTCTTCTCAGCCTCCTGTTGGAGCCAGTCGCGTTCCGGGTGCTCGGCTCCGGGCAGGTCCGGCAAGGTTTCGAAACTCATAAGGCGGGCAGTTGATCTGACCAAGGTGGCGGAGCCAGACACCTCATGACATAAAATCATTCGGTGTCAGGCACCGCGTGTATGGACGTATTATGGCTCGGGTCCGCGGAAAAAACCAGGGCCCAAAACCGGGCCCGTCGGCCCGGTTCGTTTTTTCAGACCAGCTGGATCGGCACGCTCACGACGGCCACGTGCTCCCGCATCAGTTCGTGCTTGATCCAGGCGGCCGTGTGGTTGTGCAGGAGCAGCTGCCACCAGTGGGGGCAGACGTATTCCGGCAGCACCACGGTGATGGCCGCCTTCGGCCGCTGGTGCTCGATCTCGCGGATGTAATGCATCAGGTTGTCGGTGACCCGGCGGTACGGCGACGGCGTGATGATCAGCGGGATGTCCATGCCCCAGCGGTCCCACTTCTCGCGGATATCGGCCGCGTCCCGTTCATCGAAACTGACGTGGATGGCCTTGATCAGGTGCGGTTGGAGCGACCTGGCGTAGCGGGCGGCTGCCACCGTGCCTTTGTGGATGTCGCCGACGACCAGGATGACCACGCGCTCGGTCGGAACCGGCATCTCGAGTTCCTGGGACAGGGTCAGCCCGGTCTTGAGGTGGTCATAGTACTTCTTGATCGTCAGCGACACGACCACGAGCAGCGGGATGACGACGAGGATGACCCAGGCGCCGTGGTTGAATTTGCTGACGGTGATGACGATCAGCACCAGCGCGGTAGCCGCGCCGCCGACGCCGTTCAGAAGCATGTGTCCGAACCAGCCCGGTTCCTTCTCGTCGAACCACTTCTTGACCATGCCGAATTGCGACAGGGTGAAGCTCAGGAAGACGCCGATGGCGTAGAGAGGGATCAGCCGGTGGGTGTCGCCGCCGAAGCCGATGACCAGCAGGGCCGAGAAGGTCGCCAGCAGGACGATCCCGTTCGAATAGACCAGCCGGCTGCCCTGGTTGATCAGCTGGACGGGCAGGTAGCGGTCGCGGGCCATGAACGAGGCCAGCCGCGGGAAATCGGCGAAGCTGGTGTTGGCGGCCAGGATCAGAATGACGGCGGTCGCCGACTGGACCAGATAATACATGAAACCGTGGTCGAAGATGGCGCGCGTGATCTGCGAAACGACGGTTTCGCCGGCGACCGGCACGACGTGCAGATAGCGGGCCAGGACGGTCACTCCGAGGAACAGCGAGGCGAGAATGGCGCCCATCGCGTAGAGCGTCGTCCGGGCGTTGTGCGCTTCGGGTTTCTTGAAAGCCTGGACGCCGTTGGAGATGGCCTCGACGCCGGTGAGCGCCGTGCAGCCGGAGGCGAAGGCTCGCAGGATCAGAAAAACGGTAACGGCTTCGGTGGCGACCGGCGCGACCGCCATGGCCGCCGGTTGCAGGGTATGGGTCAGCAGTTCGACGATGCCGACGGCGATGACTGCGCCGAGACTGGCGATGAAGATATAGGCTGGAGCGGCGAAGAGCCTGCCGGATGCCCGGACGCCGCGCAGGTTGCCCATGGTGATCAGGGCGATGGCGATGACGCCGAACAAGACTCGATCGCCGTAAAGCGACGGGAAGGCGGAGGTGATCGCGGCGATGCCGGCCGTGATGGACACGGCGACGGTCAGGATATAGTCGATGAGCAGCGCCGCACCGGCGACGAGTCCCGGGATGTTGCCCAGGTTGTCTTTGGCCACGATGTAAGCGCCGCCGCCCGAGGGGTAGGCCCTGATGGTCTGCCCGTAGGACGAGACCACGAAGATCAGCAGGATGACGATGACCGCCGCTATCGGCAGGGAATAGCTTTCCGCTGCCGCTCCGGCTAGGACGAGCACGTACAAAATTTCCTCCGTAGCATAAGCGACGGAGGAGAGTGCGTCAGAAGAGAAGACCGCCAGAGCGATCTTTTTGTCCAGCCGTTCTTCGGCTGATTGCGCGGTTTTGAGTGGCCGGCCGATGAGTAACCGCTTGAGGACGCTGGGCATAGGTGCAGCCGCACGTCAGTATATCCGAAAGAAGCCGAAGCTGGTAGGCTCCGGCCCTTTTATCCGTAAAAATGGGCGTTTTTCAGGTGATCAGCAGAACGCCGGCGAAAATGGCGCCCATGGCGATCAGTTTATTGAGCACCCGGCCGCCGCCCAGTTCCTCCTTCAGGATGTCCGGTCGATAGACGCTCAAAAGCACGGTAAAGAGCAGCAGGAAGAAGGGGTGGGTGCTGATCAGGGCGTT
>JBAIWZ010000240.1:0-2762 GCA_037916955.1 Acutalibacteraceae bacterium
CTTCGCATCTCCGAATCTTTGTATCTCTCAAGAACAACCGCTGGTCGAACCGCAGTTCAGGCACTTATAACACGCTCCGTTTCGAACCATCATCGCCCCGCAGGTGTCGCAGGCGGGCGCGTCGGACTGGTTGTCGAAACTGGCGGTCAGGGTCTCGTTGTTCTTGGCCCGCTCGACGGCGTGGTCGAGGTTGAGTTGCTCGGCGGCGCCGGTCGGTTCCTCGGCGGCGAGAGGCTCGGTCGGCAAGACGGCCGCCGCGGTCACGGCCTGCTGGTGCGATTCGTCCGAGGCGGCCATGTCCGACTTGCCGGCCTCGGCCAGCGTCTGCACGTCCACGTTCACGCCCGCGGCGATCTGGTCCTCCAGGGGCAGGAACTTCAGCGCCATCCAGCGGAACATGTAATCGATGAGCGACTTGGCGATGCGGATGTTCGGGTTCGTGGTGAAGCCGGACGGTTCGAAGCGGACGTGGGCGAACTTCTTGACCAGGACCTTGAGCGGCACGCCGTACTGCAGGGCGATCGAAGTGGACACGGCGAAAGCGTCCATCAGGCCCGAGACGACCGACCCGCCCTTGGCCATGCGCAGGAAGATCTCGCCCGGCGAGCCGTCGTCGTACAGTCCGACGGTGATGTAGCCGCCATGGCCGGCGACCGAGAACTTGTGGGTGAGCGACTTCCGCTCGTCGGACAGGCGGCGGCGCAGCGGCCGGTATTCGACGCGCACCTCCGGCGCGGGCGCCGGCGCGGCCTCGGCCTTCTTCTCCTCTTTCTTTTCCTCCTTCTTCACCGAGGTCGTCAGCACCTGCTGGCCCTTGGAGCCGTCGCGGTAGATGGCCACGGCCTTGAGCCCCATCTTCCAGCCCTCGATGTAGATGTTCTCCACCTCGTCGATGGTCGCCTCGTTGGGCACGTTGACGGTCTTGGAGATGGCGCCCGACAGGAACGGCTGGACGGCGGCCATCATCCGCAGGTGGCCCATGGGCTGGATGGCGCGCTGGCCCTTCGCCGGCTTGAAGGCGCAGTCGAAGATCGGCAGGTGCTCGTCCTTGAGCCCCGGCGCCCCTTCGATGGTGTCGTTCTTCTCCAGGTAGTCCAGGATGGCTCGGCGGTCCTCTTCGCCGTAGCCGAGCCGGGCCAGGGCCTCGGGCACTGTCTGGTTGACGATCTTCATCAATCCACCGCCGACCAGCCATTTGTACTTCACGAGTGCGATGTCCGGTTCGACGCCGGTGGTGTCGCAGTCCATGAGAAATCCGCTGGTGCCGGTCGGCGCCAGGAGCGAGATCTGGGCGTTCCGGAAGCCGTGGGTCATGCCGAACTCCAGGGCGTTGTCCCAGGCGTGACGGGCTTCGACCACCAGGTCATCCGGCACGCCGTCGCCGGACTGGGCGTAAGCGTGGTCCCGGTGCATGCCGATGACCCGCAGGAACGGCTTCTCGTTGAGCTTGTAGAAATTGAACGGCCCCTGGGCTTCGGCCATCTTGGCCGACTGGAAATAGGCGTGGCCGGACATGAGCGAGGTCAGCGCCGCGGCGAAGTTGCGGCCCTCGTCGGAGTCGTAGGCCAGGCCGCGCGACATCAGGAGCGCACCGAGGTTGGCGTAGCCGATGCCCAGCGGCCGGTAGTCGTAGCTGTTCTGCTCGATGGCCGGGGTCGGGTAGCTGGAGTTGTCGACGACGATCTCCTGCGCGGTGATCATCACCTCGACGGCGTGCTTGAAGCCGGCCAGGTCGAAGCTGCCGTCGTCGCGGCGGTACTTCATCAGGTTGAGCGAGGCCAGGTTGCAGGACGAATCGTCGAGGAACATGTACTCGCTGCAGGGGTTGGAGCCGTTGATCCGGCCGGAATTGGGCACGGTGTTCCAGCGGTTGACCGTGGAATCGTACTGGAGTCCGGGATCGCCGCACTCCCAGGCGGCCTCGGCGATCTTGCGCATCAGGTCGCGGGCCGGCATCCGGTCGACGACCGCGCCGTCGGTCACGGCCTTGGTCGACCACTCGCCGCCGTCGGTCACCGCCCGCATGAAGTCGTCGTTGACGCGGACGCTGTTGTTGGCGTTCTGGAAGAAGATCGAGCTGTAGGCCTCGCCGTCCATCGAGGCGTCGTAGCCGGCCTCGATCAGCGTCCGGGCCTTGCGTTCCTCGCGCTGCTTGCAGGTGACGAACTCCTCGATGTCCGGATGATCGACGTTCAGGATGACCATCTTGGCCGCGCGGCGCGTCTTGCCGCCGGACTTGATGACGCCGGCGAAGGCGTCGTAGCCCTTCATGAAGGAGACCGGGCCGGAGGACTTGCCGCTCGAGTGCGACAGCTTTTCCTTGGAGGACCGCAGGGCGGACAGGTTGGAACCGGTGCCCGAGCCGTACTTGAAGAGCATGCCCTCGGTCACGGCCAGGTTGAGGATCGAGCGCATGTCGTCGCGGACCGAGTTGATGAAGCAGGCGGAGCACTGCGGCCGCGGATTGACGCCGACGTTGAACCAGACCGGGCTGTTGAAGGCGGCCATCTGGTTGACCAGGATGGCGGTCAGTTCCTGCTCGTAGATCTCGGCGTCCTGCTCGGTGGCGAAGTAGCCGCCGCGGACGCCCCACTCGGAGATGGTCTTGGCCACGCGGTCGACCATCTGCCGGACCGACCACTCGCGGTTGGGTTTGCCGATCTCGCCGCGGAAATATTTGGAAACGACGATGTTGGTCGCGCCCTGGCTCCAGCCCTTGGGCACTTCGACGCCGCGCTGCTCGAAGACGGCCTTGCCTTTCT
>JBAIWZ010000241.1:0-5544 GCA_037916955.1 Acutalibacteraceae bacterium
GCATCGCCGTGACCGCCCAAAAATAGGCCGCCGCCGACAGCGCAACGAAAATAAAAAAGACCGACGCCCAAATGCGGGTCTTTCTTCCGAAGCGTTCAGGTCCGGGACGGTGCCAGCCGAAGTGAAACGGCGCCATACGCCGGCTATGATGGCACGACCGGGCGGAAATATCCAGCCCCGGGGGTGCGGACGGCCCGGCGGCTTGGCGGACGGCCGGCGCGGCGCTATCCTGTGAGCGGTCCTTTCGGACGGAGGAAACCGCGATGCCGCTCATCGCCTGGTGCTTCATGGCACATCTCGTCGGCGACTTCCTTTTCCAGACCGAGTACGAGGCGCTCAACAAGGCAGCCGGCCGGTGCCTGAACCGGGCCCTGCTGACCCACTGCCTCAAGTACACCCTGGCCTTCACGCCGCTGTGCCTGTTCGGCGGACTCGCCTGGCCGTGGCTGGCGGCCATCTTCGCCGCCCATGCCTTCCTGGACCGGCGTTGGCCGATCATCTGGTGGCGCCGGCGCGTCATCGGCGATAGCGAACAGGCGGTCAAGGCGACCTTCTGGCTGACCGTGGTCATCGACCAGATCTTCCACTTGGTCGTGCTGGCCGTCATCTGCGGTCTCAGCGCCTGAAGCGGCAGCATCGCGCTCCCGGAACCTGATCCGGGAGTTTTTTATTCGTCCCGGGAAAACGAACGCCGAATCGCGAAACATATGTTAGTTTACACATATATCGGCACTGGCGGGCGTTGACAAAACGGGCTTCCGGTGGCAGGCTCCGGGCTGCGTCGTTCGTTGAAAACCGACAAAAAAACGAGGAGGGCTCCATGCCTTCGAATGCAACGGCAGTCTATCCTGACCTGGTGACCATCTACGAGACGAGCCTGGCGCGCCACGCCGACCGCCCGCTCTTCGGGACCAAGCGGGACGGCCGCTGGGAGTGGCTGACCTACGCCGAATTCGGCGATCTGGCCGGCCGCTTCCGCAGCGGTCTCCTGCATCTCGGCCTCCGGCGAGGCGACCGGCTGGCGATCGTCGCCGGCAACCGCGCCGAGTGGGCCGTCGCCGCCTACGCCGCGCTCGGCCTCGGCTGCGCCGTCGTCCCGATGTACGAGGCCCAGAACGAGAACGACTGGCGCTTCATCCTGAAGGACAGCGGCGCCAAGATACTGGTGACGTCGACGCCGGACATCGAGCGGCGGACCCGGCGGTTCGCCGCCGAGTTGCCCGACCTGAAGGCGTCGATCTGCCTGGCCAAGGAACCCGGTTTCCGGACGTTCGACGATGTCCTGGCCTGGTCCGAGGACGGACCGGAGCCCGCTCGCGCGCCGGCACCCGGCGACCTGGCCTTCATCATCTACACCTCCGGCACCACCGGCCAGCCGAAGGGCGTGATGCTCTCCCACCACAACATCGCCTCGAACGTCTCCGCCGTGCGCGAGCTGTTCCCGCTCGATGAAACGGACCGCTGCCTGTCGTTCCTGCCCTGGGCCCACGCCTTCGGCCAGACGGCGGAGCTGCACCTGTTCGTGTCGCTGGGCGCGTCCATCGCCGTCTGCAGCGGCCTCGACCGGCTCGTGAGCGAACTGTCCGAGGTCAAACCGACGGTGCTGTGCGCCGTGCCGCGGATCTTCAACAAGATCTACGCCGGCGTGCGCCAGCAGATGGCCGCCAAACCGAAGGCCATCCGGTCGCTGTTCGGATCCGGCCTGGAAGCCGCCGCCCGGCGGCGGAACCACGGACGCCTCGGCGCCGGCGAACGCGCGGCGCTGTTCCTGGCCGACCGGCTGATCTTCTCCAAGATCAGGCGGAAGTTCGGCGGCCGGCTGCGGTTCGCCATCTCCGGCGGCGCGGCCCTGGAAAAAACCGTGGCCGAATTCATCGATTCGCTGGGGATCCCGGTCTACGAAGGCTACGGCCTGTCGGAGACCAGCCCGATCATCTGCTGCAACTGCCCGGGCCGCCGGCGCATCGGCAGCGTCGGCAAGCCGATCCCCGGCGTCCGCGTGGCCATCGATCCGGTGTCCGGCCTGCCGGACGGCGAAGGCGAGATCGTCGTGCGCGGACCCAACGTCATGCGCGGTTACCACAACGCGCCCGACGACAGCGCCCGCGTCTTCGCCGGCGACGGCGCCCTGCGGACCGGCGACCTCGGCTATCTCGACTCCGAGGACTTCCTCTTCATCACCGGGCGGATCAAGGAGCAGTACAAGCTGTCCAACGGCAAGTACATCGCTCCGGCGCCGCTCGAGGAGAAGCTGAAGCTGTCGCCGTTCATCGCCAACGTCATGATCTGCGGCGACAACCGGCCCTACAACGTCGCCTTGGTCGTGCCCGACCGCGACGCCGTCAGGAAATGGGCGGCCGAGACCGGGGTCCAGGTTCCGGAAGCGGAACTGGCCGGTTCGCCGCCCGTGCGAGACCTGATCGGCCGGGAGATCGACGCCTGCGCCGGAGACTTCCGCAAGTGCGAAAGGATCCGGCGCTTCGGCCTGATCGACCAGGACTTCACCCAGGAGAACGGCCTGCTGACGCCGACGCTCAAGCTGCGCCGGCGGGAAGCCGCGTCGCGCCTCCGCCGCGAGATCGACGGGCTCTACGAACCGGGGCCCGGCAGCGCCGATCCGGCACGGGCCGGCCGGCCGCCGGCGGGCAGCGACCCCGGCAAGTCCGACGAATAGTTCCTTCGCTTCAACGCCGTCCCGACGCACTGTCGGGACGGTTTTTGTTTTCAAAAACCGCGCCTCGCGGCGCGGCTTCCGCCGCTCCGGTCATTTCAGGCCGCACTGATGGAAACACTCGACGTACTTCCGGTCGACCTCGAGGATGTGCTTCTGCAGCCACTCGCCGGCGAAACGGGCCACCTGGCCCATGAGCGACCTGGCGTCCGCGCCTTCTTTCCTGGCCTCGTTGAAATATTTGCTGACCGACTGCCGGAACTGCTCGTGGGCGGCGATGTGCCAGGCGGCTTCGGGATACTGGCACTTGGCGAAATATTCTTCCTCCGTGCTGAGATGGTACAAGGCGTAATTGCTGAGTTTGCCGAGCGCGGCCAGGGCGGCCGCTGGCGTCGCCTCCCCGGCAGCCTCGAGTTCGAGCGACTCGTTGGCGAGTTCGAAGAAGTGTCGGTGCTGTTCGTCAATGTCGGAAACGCCGACGCTGTACCGTTCGGACCAGACGAATTTATCCATAAGACTGCGCCTAAAAGATGATCTCCAACGCCATTATATGCTCGATGCGGCGGTCCCGCAACGCGGCCGTCCGCCGGCGACGCCGGGCCTAACTGTCCACAGCAAGCCTTTACGACCGGGGCGGCCGGCGGCTATCATTAGGTCTTGAATGAGGACGCGAACGAAGCCATCCGCATCATCGAGCAGCGGCGCGGTCAAAAACGAGCCGAGGGGCTCGATTTTTTTATATGCGGCGGCCGACCGGCTTCGGCCGCGACCGCCGTGAGGCTCCGGGCGTTCCGTCGATCGGAACGCCGTTTTTTTAAACCGATGCCCATTCCAACGATGACCATCCAGCCAATTATGAACGAAAAGGACCTCTCCCACGTCATGCCGCTCGTCTCGGCCATGTGCCGGGCGGCGCACGATCATTATCCGGACACCGGACTGACCTTCGTGCCGGTGCCGCAGATCGTCGGCATCACCGGCGCCTGCGAGAACGTCGACACCCTGTTCCGCGTCGGCAGCCGCCTGCCGGTGCCGCTCTATTTCTCGCAGACCGGCCAGCTGACGCTGGAGCAGGCGCTGCGCCACGCTCCCGGCGTCTACACGATCATGGTCAGCGGACGCGACGAGGAGAAGGACGACGCGCGGCACCTCCGCCAGTTCCTGCTGGCCGAAGAGGAATTCGACTGGTCGCTGGTCGGCGGCGGCCGGCCGTACGACGAAGAGGCGATGTACGAACACCTGCTGCGGCGGATCGAGGCCGCGGTCAAAGCCATGGCTGGCGCGGTGCTCGACCGCGAGGCCGGGACGCTCGAGACGGTCTACGGCCGCGACGCGGCCAGCCTCCGGCAGAGCCTGCGGCTCCCCTTCCTGCGAGTCAGCTACGACGACGCCGTCGACCTGCTCCGGCGCCGCGGCTTCGCCGGCCTGAACTGGGGCGACGATCTGGGCGCGGCGCACGAGGCGGCCGTCGTCGCCGAACTGAACGACGAGCCGTCGCTGGCCCGGCCGGTCTTCATCATGCGCTACCCCAAGGACATCAAGTTCTTCAACATGAAGGTATCGGGCGCCGATCCGCGCGTCGTGCTCTCGGCCGACCTGGTCTTCCCCGGATCGGGCGAAGGCGTCGGCGCGGCGGTGCGCGAGAACGACGGCGGCCGGCTGGAGCGCCGGCTGCTCGGTTCGCCCATGTACCGGCTGCATCTCGAGCGGGGCGGCACCCTGGCCGAGTTCCGCTGGTACCTGGACCTGGTCCGGTCGGGGCGGACCAGGCCGCACGCCGGCTACGGCATCGGCGTCGACCGGGTCATCCAGTGGCTGACCGGATCGCCGGACATCCGCGACTGCTCGCTCTTCAGCCTGATGGCGCGCGAATCCGGGGATTGGCAGCCTCGCGAAGCGGCCCGGACCGCCGCGGCGGCTTGAACGACGGCCGCCGGAAATAAAAAAAGAACCGGAGACTTCCGGTTCTCGGCGAAAGGAACGCGTCCGGTCCGGCTTACTTGCCGGCGCCGGGCGGCAGGAGCCTGATCGAGGCGATGACGCCGTCGAGCGCTCCGCCGACCTCCGGCGGCGCGTTCTTGGGCCGCGTGCCCAGGAGGACGATCACCTCGCCCGGCGCTCCGTCCATGACGACGACCCGCCCGCTGACCTGGTCGCCGACGTCGAATTTGAATCCGACGGCTCCGTCGGCCGTCGGGTCGGGGAACGTCTCCCCGACGTCGAAGCCGGCGCGGACGCGCAGGCTGGTGCTGAGCCGCTCGGCGAACGCGGCCGGCCTGGCGACGGCCGGAGCGATCTGGACGACCACCTGGGCGCCGGTCGCCCGGGAGACCGCGATGACGGGCACGACGAGGGTGTCGGTGTTCAGCGAGGGGTCGGAAAGGAACTGCCAATCGCCTCCGGCGGGCCGGGAGAGACTGAAGCCGTGCTCGATGCTGACGAAGGTCAGCGGCTCGGCCGGCGCCTGAACGGCGGCCGGCTCGGGCCGGGCCGGGGCCGGCTGGTGGGCGCAGGCGAGGCAGCACAATGAGGCGAACAGCGCGGCAAAGCTGATCAAGCGCATGTCTTGGCCTTTTTCGAAGGATCATCGGCGCCCCTTGGCGTCCCGCGTACCTTAAACGAAGCGGCCGCCGGGCGTCAATGACGCGGCGGCCGCTTTCGATCAGCGGAACTCAGGGCGAGACGCGGCCCGGGCCGGCCGACTCGGCGGACGCCGGCGACCGGCTCGCCGAACGGAAAGCCCGCAGGTGGCTGAGAAAACCGAGGCGGTCGTCGCTCGCGGACGCCGGATCCAGGGCCGCGGCCCGGGCGGCCGTCGCCGCGGCTCCAGCGGCGTCGCCCTCTTCCGCCTGCCAGGCGGCGTAGACGTAGCC
>JBAIWZ010000242.1:0-5926 GCA_037916955.1 Acutalibacteraceae bacterium
GGGAGGCCAACCGCGTGCTCAGGCCGGGCGGCTGGCTGCTCATGACCAACTGGGACCTCTGGCGCGGCGGCCGGCCCAAGTGGCTGATCCGGTCGTGGCTGCTCAGACTCGTCGGCCGGCTCGACCTTGACCGGGGCGACGCGATGATGCCTTGGAAGAAGACCGGCCAGCCGACGATCTGGCGGTATTACCACGGCTTCCGTCTCGGTGAACTGAAGCGCCTCTGCGCGGCTGCCGGTTTCGAGGTCGAGTCCAACCGCCGCGTGACCGGCGTCCGCCGGAGCGGCGAGGTCAATCTGGTAACTTATTGCAGGAGACCGGCCTGAAGATAAGGCGGGGCAGCACCACGATCCGGACATTTTCTGGATCGTATTGACCCTGCGTGTCATTTGCGCTAAGCAGTTAAGTTACCGCAGTCTTTCAAGCGATCCTGGCGTTTCAGCCTCTTGCTTCGACCGGACACGGTCCGGAACTTGGGCGGAGAGCCCTGGCCTCGCAGCGGTATCCGGTTCCTTGACATCCCCAGTACCGATATCGGAGGCGACAATGTACGACCTCAAGTACGATACGCTGTATCGTGACGGTACCGACGACGAGCGGCGGATGATCATCCTGTTCAACCAGGCGATCGTCTGCCTTTGGAAGGACCAGCCCGACGGCGCCCGCCGTCTGGCCTTCGACGACCGCTTCGCGCTGTACAACTTCTTCCGCGAGATGTGCCGCCGGGACGACGCGGGCTACCTGTTCGGCGCGCTGCTCTTCAGCCGCCGCGCCAACGAGCTCGATCGCGCGGTCCGCTCGCACGTCCTGACGCGGCTTTCCCGGATGCACTTCGAACTGTCGCGGGGCAGCGAGGAGTTCGATCGCCCGCCGCGCGAGAGCGAGGTCTCCAACTTCGGGCAGTTCGTGAACGCCATCGTGTCGGACCTGTCCGACCCGCCGGTGGTCTTCGAATGGTTCGAGGACCTGAACACCGAGGATCCGGAGCGCGGGCTGAAGCTTCAGCCGACGTCGCTCATCCGCGGCATTCTCTTCTCGAACCGCATCGACCCGCGCCGCATGCAGCGGTTCTGGCAGCTGGCGGCCGCCTCGCCGCGCTTCCCCGACCGGGTCTTCTGCGACCCCTGTCCGCCGTTCGAGGGCGCGATCTTCACCTCGTACCACCTCCGGGCCATCGCCCGGATCTTCGCCTCGGCCCCGGCCGCCGCCGTCGAACGCTTCGCCGCGGTCATCCGCGACCGCGCGGTCGAGCGCTCCGAGCTCGAGACGTTCACCGACGGCCGCCGCCCCAGGGTCATCCGGGTGCCGGCGCACCAGCGCGACCGCGACATGTCCTTCGCGTCCATCGTCGGCTACATCGACGACAACGACCGCAAGCAGCTGGTCGCCCGGATCTTCCGGCCGGCCGCCGCCTGACCGGCCCGTCCGCTCCGGTACTGGAGTCTCCCAGCAGAGGAACCCGCTTCCTCTGCTTTTCTTTTGTCAGGGCCGTTGCTAAAATCAAACCGTATTTATGGCATTTCTTGACGGCATCACGCGGGTCCACGTCATCGGCGTCGGCGGCATCGGAGTTTCCGCCGTGGCCAAGCTTTTGCGTCACCAGGGCAAGGCCGTCAGCGGCTCGGACCTCGGCCGCAGCGAGGCGGTCGGGGAGCTGGAGCGCCTGGGCGTGCCGGTCGCCGCAGGCCACGCGGCAGCGAACCTGCCCGCGGACGCCGACCTGGTCGTCTACTCCGACGCCGTGCCCGCGGACAACCCGGAACGGGCCGAGGCGTCGAAGCGCGGCCTGCGTCAGATGAGCTATTTCGATTTCGTCGGCGAGTTCTCCAGGACGAAACGCACGGTCGCGGTCTCCGGCACCAACGGCAAGAGCACGACCACGGCGCTCCTCGGGCTGATCCTCGAGGCCGGCGGCCTGGATCCGACGGTCATCGTCGGCTCCAAGGTCCGGTCCTTCTCCGACCGGAACCTGCGGCTCGGCGGCGGCGAGACCTTCGTCGTCGAGGCCTGCGAATACCGGGCCAACATGCTCAAGACCTGGCCGAAGATGATCGTCCTGACCAACATCGAGGAGGACCACCTGGACTATTACCGCGACCTGGCGCACATCCGCGACACGTTCCAGAAGTTCGTCGACAAGCTGCTGGCGGACGGGAAACTCGTCTGGAACGCCGACGACCCGGTCTCATCGAAGGAGCTCCGGCTGCCCGGGAACGCGGTCTCTTACGGCTTATCGCCGGAGGCGGACTATCGAGCCGTCGGCGTGACGGTGGGCGGCGGCCGCCAGGAATTCGAGATTATGAAAAAAGGGAAGCCGCTCGGCCGGTTCAGCCTGTCGGTGCCCGGCCGGTTCAACGTCTGCAACGCGCTCGCCGCCATCGCCGCCGCGTCCGAACTCGGCGTGCCCGCGGAAAAGATCCGGCAGTCCGTCGCCGCCTTTCCCGGCATCTGGCGCCGCTTCGAACGGGTGGGCGAGTACCGCGGCGCGCCGGTCTTTTCCGACTACGGCCACCACCCGACCGCGCTCAGCGGCACGGTCGCCGCGGCCCGCGAATTTTTCCCCGGACGCCGCGTCGTCCTTTGCTTCCAGCCGCACCAGCACAACCGCACCCGGAAGCTGTTTGACGAGTTCGTCGCCTCGATGGACGCGGCCGACGTCGCGATCATCGCGGAGATCTTCGACGTGGCCGGCCGCGAGTCGGCCGAGGACGCCGCCGTGAGCTCCCGGGACCTGGTCAGCGCCGTCAGCAAGCGCGACGCCAGGCGCGGCGCGAACCGCGAACTGCTCTACGCCGCGACGCCGGAGGCCGCCTTCGAAGCGCTCGAGGACCTGGTCCGGCCCGGCGACCTCGTCATCGTCATGGGCGCCGGCGATATTTATAAAGTAGCCGAACGGCTGGCGAGCGAAACCGTAAACCAGGAATTATGACCATCGAGGAACTCCGACAACGGATCGGCCCGGACGTCCAGGCCGGCACGCCGCTCGCGCCGCTGACCACCTTCCGCATCGGCGGCCCGGCCGAATTCTTCTTCGAGGCCAAGACCGCCGACGACGCCGTCCGCGCCGTCCGCGTCTGCGCCGAACTCCAGCTGGCGTATTACGTCCTCGGCGGCGGCTCGAACCTGCTCGTCTCCGACGAGGGCGTCAAAGGCCTGGTCATCCGCATGGCCAACCGCGGCGTCAGCGTCGACGGCGACAAGCTGCTGGTCGACGCCGGCGCCACGCCCGGGCTCGCCGCCATGAAGGCGGCCGAGGCCGGACTCGGCGGGTTGGAATGGGCCTCCGCTCTGCCGGGCACGATCGGCGGCGCGATCCGCGGCAACGCCGGCTGTTTCGGCGGCGAGATGAAGGACTGCGTGGAAACGGTCCGGGTGCTGGCCGACGGCCGGGACGCGGACATGACCAACGCCGACTGCCAGTTCGGCTACCGCGACAGCGCCTTCAAGCACCGGACCGGCCTGGTCATCCTTTCGGCCGTCCTGAGGCTGAAGCCCGGCGCGGACAAGGCCGCGAGCCAGGCCCTGATGCAGAAGATCGTCCTGGAAAAGAAGGACAAGCAGCCCGTGGAATATTTCACCGCCGGCTGCATGTTCACCAACTGGAAGCCGAACAGCCCGGACGAGATCAACATCCTGCGCGGTTCGCTCGACCTCAACAAGGAAGAGGTCATCCCGGTCACGGCCCAGGGCACGGTGCCGGCCGGCTGGATCATCGACCGGGCCCAGCTCAAGGAAATGAAAATGGGGCACATTTCCATCTCGCCCAAGCACGGCAATTTCTTCATCAACGACGGCCGGGGAACGGCCTCGGAGGTCATCGCCCTCGCGGCCGCGGTCAAGATGAAGGTCCGCGACATGACCCACGGCGTGGTCCAGTTCCTCGAGGAGGTCGAATACGTCGGCTTCTGAGGCCGGCCGCTGGCCAATCCGGGGGATATCCGATAAAATGGCTTGGCGATAAATTCATCGTTTTCAAGGCAAACATTATGCAGGTCGACATCAAAGCCACCAATCTCGAACTGACCGACGCCATCCGGGCCTACGTCCAGGAAAAGATGGACTCGCTCGACGCCAAGACCGCCCGCTTCGGCGAGGTCGTCCGCGGCGAGGTCGAGGTCGGCAAGACCACCCAGCACCACAAGACCGGGCCGGTCTTCCGCGCCGAGGTCCACGTCCGGCTGCCGGGCAAGGTCGTCTACGTCCAGAAGGAGAACTACGACCTCTACACCGCCATCAACGAGGCCAAGAAGATGGCCGAACAGGAGATCGTCCAGTACAAGGACGAGTTCGAGAGCCGGAAGAAGGGCCGCACCGCCTGACGTCCGCGCGGCCGACTAAGCGCACTGACCGGCGGCATCGCGGCCGCCAGAAGCATGTCTTTACTGACCAAGATCTTCGGCGACCCGAACGAACGCGTGATCCAGGGGCTCCGGCCGATCGTCGCCGAGATCAACAAGCTCGAGCCGCAGTACCAGGCCCTTTCCGCCGACCAGCTGAAGGAGTCGAGTTTGGCGTTGAAGGCGCGGCTGGAAAAAGGGGAGACGCTCGACGCTATTTTGCCCGAGGCCTTCGCCCTCTGCCGCGAGGCGGCCAAGCGCACGCTCGGCCAGCGGCACTTCGACGTCCAGCTGATGGGCGGCATCGTCCTGCACCGCGGCCAGATCGCCGAGATGAGGACCGGCGAGGGCAAGACCCTGACCTCGACGCTCGCCGTCTACCTGAACGCGCTCTCCGGCAAGGGCGTCCACGTGGTCACGGTCAACGATTACCTGGCCCGCCGCGACATGGCCTGGATGGGCCAGGTCTACGACGCGCTCGGCCTGACCGTCGGCTGCATCAACCACGAGTCCGCTTTCCGCTACGACCCGGCCTTCCGCGCACCCAAGGAGGAGAAGGAACTGACCGGCGAGGACCTGGAGGCCGCCGCGGCCAAGGAACAGGGCGGTTCGACCGACAAGAAGCGCGACGAGACCGGGTCGTTCCTGATCCAGGTCGACTACCTGCGCCCGGTCCCGCGCCAGGAGGCCTACACGGCCGACATCACCTACGGCACCAACAACGAGTTCGGCTTCGACTACCTGCGCGACAACATGGTCGTCCAGCCGGAGCGCCGCGTTCAGCGCGACCTCAACTACGCCATCGTCGACGAGGTCGACTCGATCCTGATCGACGAGGCCCGCACGCCGCTCATCATCTCCGCCCCGGCCGAGGAGGCGGCTGAGACCTATTACCGCTTCGCCGAGATGGTCAAGCCGCTGGTCGAGAACGTGCATTTCAACAAGGACGAGAAGATGCGGGCCGTCACCTATACGGACGAGGGCCAGAACGAGGTCGCCCGCCGCCTGAACTTCGATCCCTGGAGCAACGGCGACCAGCAGACCATTTATCACCTCGATTCGGCTCTCAAGGCGGCTCAGCTCTACAAGCGCGACCGCGACTACGTCGTGAAGGAGGGCGAGGTCATCATCGTCGACGAGTTCACCGGCCGGCTTATGTACGGCCGCCGCTACAGCGAGGGGCTGCACCAGGCGATCGAGGCCAAGGAGGCCGTCGAGATCCAGCGCGAGAGCCAGACCCTCGCCACCATCACCTTCCAGAACCTGTTCCGGATGTACTCGAAGCTGGCCGGCATGACCGGCACGGCGGCGACCGAGGCCGAGGAATTCTCCAAGATCTACAAGCTGGACGTCACCGTCGTCCCGACCAACAAGCAGTCGCAGCGCGACGACCTGCCCGACCGCGTCTACAAGAACGAATCCGGCAAGTTCAACGCCGTGGTCGCCGAGATCAAGGCTCGGCACGAGAAGGGCCAGCCGGTGCTGGTCGGCACCATTTCCATCGAGAAGAACGAGGTCCTCGGCGAGCTCCTGCGCCGCGAGGGCATCCCGCACGAACTCCTGAACGCCAAGAACCACGAACGCGAGGC
>JBAIWZ010000243.1:0-2844 GCA_037916955.1 Acutalibacteraceae bacterium
AAGCGGCGACCTCGCAGGCCGAGCGTGGTCCGAACATATTTTCGGTCGAGTCCCGCGGCCGCGAGAGGCGCCGGTTACCGGGTCATTCCGAGGAGCGCGAGCTCGGTGCCCCACACCTTTCTCTGAAAGGTGTGGGACGAGCGCTCCGAGGCATGAGGCCCGCCGTCGCTGGAACGGCGGGCCGTACCCGGAACCGGCGCCTCGAAGCTGGCCGGTTTGGTTTAGGTAAAAAAAAGACCGCCCGGTCAGGCGGTTCAGTCGAGAAGGTTGACGAGCCCGATGAGCCGGCGCGATTGGCCCGGCGTCAGGCAGAGCACGACGTCCTCCTCCAGTTCGAGGATGGTCTGCTCGTCCTTTTCCGGGTAGATGGCGTGCAGGCACTCGTGGATCAGGATGGGGAGGAGCTCCTTGCGGTAGTCGACGTAGAGCGTTTCCGTTTCATGGTCGCAGAGGCCGACCGTGCAGGCCGTGAGGCCGAAGCGCTTCTGAAGTCCTTCGTCCTCGTCGAGCCGGGCGAAACGGATGCGCCAGTCGCCGGCGCGGAGCAGGTCGTAGACCCGGTCGAAGAGATAGCGCGAACGCCGGCGGTCGGCGTCGGTCACGATGCGTACTCGCATGACGGCCTCCTGCGGCGGGAAGGAACCGGCCTTACCTTATAAGGAAGGCGGCGGACGCGCAACTGCCGGGCGGCGCCGAGGTCCGCTGACTTGCCCCTACCCGCGCTTTTTCTCTATACTATTCCATATGCCGGAAGAAGACGCCGTGAGCGAGGAGATGGCCCGCGAGTATCTCCGCGACATCGAACCCAAGTGGAAGGATTTCTGGTTCCACATGCACCTGGTCGCGGGCAATCTCAGGGAATTCGCCGACGGCCTGGGCCAGATCAACGACGAGGTCTTCGCCTATCACGCGAGCGGCCAGAAGAACGACCTGGCGGCCTGGGTGCGGGAGGTGGTGGGGGACAGCGTCCTGGCCCGCGAACTCGAATCCGTTTCGACGCGGGCCGAGGCCGAGCGGGTCGTCCGCGAACGGGTCGTCCAGCTGGAGGGGTCGCTTTCGGCCAAATACCAGGAAAAAGGAAAGACGTTCTAATTTTTAACGGAGTTATGGGTCTCTATTGCACTGTCTGCGAGCACGACCACGCCGACGACGGCACCTGCGAGTGCGGCTGCACCGCGGAGGTCGAGCTTGAACAGTTCTGCGTCAGTTGCGGACACAGCGAGCACGGCGACCGCGAATGCAAGTGCGGCTGCAGCGGCTGATCGCTCACCGGGGCGTGCGGATGGTTCGGCGGCGGCGTGGCCCGTCTGGTTGAAGGCGCACCCGGCGATCGCGGACCGGCGGCGACGGGAGATCTTCCGCGTTTTTAGATCATCAACGGAGTATGACCGGCAATGAAGTCGTCATGGACATCGAGACCAGCAACAGCTTCGCCGACGTGGGCAAATACGACCCGTCGCTTCTGAAGGTGTCCCTGGTCGGCCTCTATTCCTACAAGACCGGCCAGTACCAGCATTTTCTCGAGCCGGACCTGCCCAAGCTCTGGCGCATCCTCGAGTCCGCCGACCGCATCATCGGCTACAACCTGATCGGCTTCGACTACCCGGTCCTGAACACTTATTACCCGGGCGACCTGCTCAAGTTCCCCACGCTCGACATCATGTTCGAGATCGAGAAGAAGCTCGGCTTCCGGATCAAGCTCGACGACGTCGCCCACGGCTGCCTCGGCAGCGGCAAGTCCGGCAACGGCCTGCAGGCGATCGAGTTCTTCCGCCGCGGCGAGATCGACAAGCTCCGCGACTACTGCCTGATGGACGTCAAGGTCACCAAGGAGGTCTACGAGTTCGGCCTGGCCAACAAGAAGGTCCAGTTCAAGGACCGGCTCGGCCAGCTGGTGCCCGTCGGCGTGGACTTCGAAATGACGAAGGAAAAAGCGACCCCGATCAGCTTGACACTGCCGTTGTGAAAGGTTCCGCGGCGTGGTAAGAAATAGCCGCGCCGCGGAGGTGAAAATGGGAGTCCGCGGGTCACCGCGGATTTTCTGTCTGGCCGAAACCGATGCCATTTCGTCGCGGCCAGACAGCCCTGGACCCGAGCGAAGCTAGCGGTTCGGGGTTGTCCACCGGTCATGCTTGACGCGCACGCCGGGAAAAGGTGGGACGGCACAACCGGTTGTGGTACGCTAGAGGCAGGACACACAATATCTTGTGTATAACTTTCAGAAATAAAGAATCGTCATCTATCACAGGCTATGGAACAGACGTCGTCCGGAGCGCAAAAACAGACCCTGACCGCCAAGTCCCAGGAGACCCAGCGCGTGGTCGCCACCATCCTTGAACAGATCCCCGGCCTGGCCAAGGTGCGCCAGGTGCGTCACCGCGACGGCAGTCTGGCCGAGTTCGCTCCGGAGAAGGTCGGCGCCGCCCTGGCGGCCGCGCTCCGCGACGCCGGCGTCAACGACGAGGTCCTGCTGGCCCGCTGCACCCACCAGACGCTGGTGCGCCTCGACCGCGACTTCGACGGCCGCGCCGTCCCGACGACCGAGGACGTCGAGCGGGTGATCGCGCTCGTGCTCATCGACAACAACCTGGCCTACGCCGCCAAGAAATACCTCCAGACCGCCCTGCCGGCCGTCGATCGCGAGCGCGCCGCCGGGATCGGCCTGCGCTTCCGCCGCCGCTACAGCCGGGCCGGCGTCCATCCCTACGACCAGATCGAGTGGGAGACCCGAGACGCGGTGATCACCAACGAGAAAGGCAAGGCCGTCTTCGAGCAGCGCGGCGTCGAGGTGCCCAAGAGCTGGAGCCAGGGCGCGACCAACATCGTCGTCTCCAAGTATTTCCG
>JBAIWZ010000244.1:0-2795 GCA_037916955.1 Acutalibacteraceae bacterium
TTCCGGCGCGGTCCGGAAGAGCGAGGCGGCGGCTGGGCGGCGCTCCTTGCCGCCGTTGTTGTACTGCCGGGCCGGCAGGGCCGGCAGGGACGGCAGTAGACGGCCCAGCGGGGTTTCGGCTATCATCAAGGTGCTATGCAGAAGTATCCCCTGTCTGCCCACTACGTAAAGAATTCGCTCAACCTGGCGAAGATCGAGCAGAAGAACGCCGATCTGCCGCTTTTCACGTTATTCCGCAAGGAACGCAACCTGCTGGTCTACAAGTCCTCCGACAGCCAGTACGTCTGCGTCTATTCTTTCGGCGTCGTGGTGGTCTGCGGCATCGAGGACAAGAAGGAGATCGGCAAGCTCATCCGCCGCTTCGCCTACGGCGACGAAGAGCAGTCCAAGGTCAACAAGGTCATGCCCGAGGAGTACTCGATCGTCATCGATCCGGACCAGCCGGAAACGGTCGAGTTCGACTACACCCGGTTGAAACAGCTTTCGCCCGAGAAGCTCCTGCTCATCTTCCACGTCGTCGCCCAGTCCGTGGCCATCGACTACCTGGAGGGCCATGTCCTGGAGACGCTCCAGCGGTTCGAGGGCTTCCATAACGAGATGGAGCAGAAGGGCAAGCTCGTCGCCAAGGCCGCCGACGTCATCAAGATCCTCGGCGGTTCCGGCAACACCGTCTACTTCATCATCAACCGCCTGTCGCTGCTGGACAAACCGGACATCACTTGGGAGGATAAGGAAGCCGAACTGCTCTTCACCAACCTGCGCAAGATGTTCGAACTCGACGACCGCTTCATCGCCCTGCGCTTCAAGCTGCAGTACATCCAGGACAGTTCCGAGACCATCCTCGAGGCGCTGCACACGCGCCGCGCCGAGTTCCTGGAGATCATCGTCATCGTGCTCATCCTGATCGAGATCATCTTCATGGTCCCGGAATACCTGCCGTTCTTCCTGAAGTTCTGACGCGGCCGGCCGGGACGCCCGCCATGCATTTCCTGGTCTACGGAGAGGACAACTACCGTGCCCGACAAACGCTCGCCTCGCTGCGAGCGAAATTTTTGGCCGCGCGCGACGCCACCGGCATGAACGCGATGAAGCTGCGCGCCGGCCAGGCCGGCCCCGACCAGGTCGCGGAAGCGCTGTTCGCCGCGCCGTTCCTGGCCGAGAAGAAGCTGGTGATCCTCGAGGAATTCCTGAAAGCGCCGGCCGCCGACCAGGAGAAGATCGCCGAGATGCTCGGCCGCCTGCCGGACTCGACCGTCGCCATCTTCTTCGAGGACGTCGGCCCGGCGGAATTGAAGAAGTCTCCCCTGCTCCCGCTGCTCGCTAGGGAAAAATACACCGTCGAGTGCCCGGCGCTGGACGCCGCCTCGGCCGCGAAATTCGTCCGCGGCGAGTGCGCCGCCGCCGGCGTCGACATCGAACCCCGCGCCGTCCAGTCCCTGGTCGCCCTGCTGGGCACGGACAGCTGGCGCCTCCATCAGGAGGCCGGCAAGCTGGTCGCCTACGCCGCGGGCAGCGCCGCCGGCAAAGGCCGGCCGGTCGTCACGGACGCCATGGTCGCCGAGATGGTCCGCGGCAGCCAGGAGGAATCGGTCTTCGCCTTCCTCGACAGCTGTACCGCCGGCCGCGAGCGCGAGGCCATCGCCTCGCTCGAACGGCTGTTCGAATCCGGCGTCCCCGAACTGCAGGTCGTCTCGATGCTCCTGCGCCAGTTCCGCGTCCTCATTTCGGTCCAGGACCTGATGAACCGCGGCGAGCGCAGCCAGGACGCTGTCGCCCGCAAACTCGGACTGCACCCCTATCCGGCCGGCAAGGCCATGGCCGCCTGCCGCCGTTTCACCTTCGATTTCCTGGCCGACCGCTACCGCGAGCTGGTCGAGATCGACCGCGCCGCCAAGTCCGGCGCCGGCCGGCCCAAGGTCCTGCTGGATGTCTTCGCCGCCAGGCTCGGCACGGCCTGCGCCGCGCGCTCGGCGCGTCGTCGGGCGAGGTCCCGCGTCGAACCGGCCCCCGGCGGGCCTTTTTTTGTTTGTGCGGCATTTGACGTTAAAAACGGCCCAGACTAAGGTTCATCCAGTTCTCTCAAAATCGGGAACCCAAGCCTAAGGAGGCCGTCGTGAAATCTTCGCTGGAAAGACTCCAGGCTTACTGGCAGCGTAACGCCGCGATCTGGATCACCCTGCTCCTCGTCATCGGGCTTCTCCTGTACAAGCCGGGCATCGTCATTTCGATCCTGGTCCTGTCGCTCGTCGTGCTCGTGCACGAGTACGGCCATTACTTCGTGATGCGCCGCAACGGCATCACCGTGACCGAGTTCTCGATCGGCTTCGGCCGGACGCTCTGGAGCACCAAGCTCAAGAGCGGCACGGTCTTCAGCCTCAAGCCGATCCTGCTCGGCGGCCAGGCCGTGCCCGTCGCCGAAGGTCCGGGGTCGTTCGCGACCGCCACGCGCTGGGTGCGGTTCAAGGTGGCCATGGCCGGCATGTTCTTCAACTCGCTGGCCGCGTTCGTCACCCTGACCGCGATCGTCTACGTGACCGGCCGCATGCCGGCCATCCTCTGGCCGTACGTGTCCTGGGCGCCGCACTGGATGATCCCGGTGCTCGTCGGCCTGCTCGGCTCGTTCGGAATCTGGCTGGCCACGCCGGTCCTCGTCGTCTGGCTGCTCTGTACCTCGCTCGCCACCTTCTTCGCCGGATCAGCCGGCCCCATCGGCATCATCGCCATGGGCTCGCAGGCGGCCGCCCCGGGGATGACGCTGGCGCAGATGGTCCTGAAGTACGCAATGTTCTTCTACA
>JBAIWZ010000245.1:0-2352 GCA_037916955.1 Acutalibacteraceae bacterium
GAGATCCTGGCCATGGTCAGCGAGCCGGCCTTCGACAGCAACGCCTTCGCCCGCGGCATCTCCGCCGCCGATTTCAAGAAGCTCTCCGACAACACGGATCGCCCGCTTTTCCCGCGGGCCATCGCCGCGTCGCTGCCGTCTGGATCGACCTTCAAGCCGATCATCGCCGCCGCCGCCCTGCAGGAAAAGCTGATCACCCCGGAAACGACCGTGCTCTCGACCGGCGGCATCCAGGTCAACAAATGGTTCTTCCCGGACTGGAAAGCCGGCGGCCACGGCGAGACCAACGTCACCAAGGCCCTGGCCGAGTCGGTCAACACTTTCTTTTACGCCATCGGCGGCGGCTGGCAGGACATCGCCGGCCTCGGCGTCGACCGGATCATCGCCTACGCCCGGAAGTTCGGCATGGGTTCGAAGCTGGGCGTCGACCTGGCGGGCGAGGGCGCCGGCTTCCTGCCGTCCAAGGACTGGAAAAAGCAGGCCAAGGGCGAAAGCTGGTACGTCGGCGACACCTACCACCTGGCCATCGGCCAGGGCGACCTGCTGGTGACGCCGCTGCAGATCGCCGAGATGACCTCGGTCTTCGCCAACGGCGGCAAGCTGATCCGGCCGCGCGTCGTCAACGCCGTGACCACGAGCGACGGCGGCCGCCGGCTCATCGCGCCCGACGTCATCGATCCCCAGGTGGTCTCTCCGGACGTCGTCGACACGGTCCGCCGCGGCCTGCGGCAGACCGTCACCGCCGGCAGCGCCCGTTCCTTCGACACCCTGCCGGTGGCCGTCGCGGCCAAGACCGGCACGGCCCAGTGGAGCACGACCAAGCCGACCCACGCCTGGTTCACCTCGTTCGCGCCCTATAACGACCCCAAGGTCGTGGTGACCGTGGTCATCGAAGAGGGCGGCGAGGGCTCACAGACGGCGGCGGCCGTGGCCCGTCGTTTTTACGCCTGGTACTTCGGCCAGGGCGGCCAGCAGACAACCTTGACAGCGCCCTGACCGGCTCGTATCCTCAATCTTATTAAGAGGCGAGGCCAACCGCGCGCGTTACATTGGCCCCGCCGTTTGCGTGCTTTCGGACGAACCGAAGAGCCCACTTGCAGGGCGTCGGCGATTCGAACGCCCGACGCTCACAGAAGTCATATGACCGGCGGCCCAATTTACGTTTCCAGCGACAAACTGGAGCAGATGAAAAAGGAGCTCCATTACCTGAAGACCCAGAAGCGGCGCGAGATCGCCGCCAGGATCGAAAAAGCCAAGGAACTCGGCGACCTTTCGGAGAACGCCGAATACGCCGAGGCCAAGGATGAGTTCAGCTTCACCGAGGGCCGCATCCTCGAACTCGAAGATGCCATTCCGCGCGCCGAGGTGATCGAGGCCGGCAGCGCCAAGGACCAGGTGGCCATCGGCAGCCGGGTGAAGGTCACGGTCAACGGCAAGGAGAAGGAATTCAACATCGTCGGCTCGACCGAGGCCGACCCGGTCAAAGGCTACATCTCCAACGAATCGCCGATCGGCCTCGCGCTCATCGGCAAGAAGCCTGGCGAGACCGCCGAAGTGCGCGCCCCGTCCGGTCCCATCCGCTACCAGATCACTGCCATCATCTGACCCCTCCATTCGCGAATGGAGGGGTGACCGCCGCGGCCGAAGCCCGGCGGACGAACAAAAAGATATGCCGGAAAATCCCATCGAAGAATCCGCGGTGCGTCTGGAAAAACTGAGACAGATCCAGGAGCAGGGGATCGACCCCTATCCTTCGACGTCGTTCCGGACCACGTCCATCGGCCAGATCCTCGGCGATTTCGACCGCCACGTCGCGGCTGACGCCGAAGTGACGGTCGCCGGCCGGATCAAGGCCGTCCGCGGCCACGGCGGCGCCTGCTTCGTCGATCTCGAGGACGGCGGCGCCAAGATCCAGCTGCACCTGAAGCGCGACCTGATGGGCGCCGCTGCCTACGACCTCTTCGAGAAGACCGTCGACCACGGCGACTTCATCCAGGCGGCCGGCAAGCTGTTCGTCACACGGAGAGGGGAGAGGAGCCTTGAGGCCTCGAGCTGGAAGCTCCTGACCAAAGCCCTGCGGCCCCTGCCGGCCAAGTGGCACGGGCTCACGGACACCGAGGTCCGCTACCGCAAGCGCTATCTGGACCTGGTCGCCAACCCCGACGTCCGGGCCATCTTCCGCAAGCGCAGCCTGATCGTCAGCACCATCCGCGACTTCTTCCAGAACGAGGGTTTCATCGAGGTCGAGACGCCGATCCTCCAGCCGCTCGCCGGCGGAGCCACGGCCCAGCCGTTCGTCACGCACCACAACGCCCTGGACATCGACCTCTTCATGAGGATCGCGCCGGAGCT
>JBAIWZ010000246.1:0-5014 GCA_037916955.1 Acutalibacteraceae bacterium
GATATCGGTCCTTCATGATCGCCGATAAAATATGATAAAATACATCCATAAGGCCCAATTAATCGCGGCAAGTATGGCTAAAAGGGGAGAGACGACGTCCGGACGTCGTTGTTTTTTGTCTAATTCCGGACTGGCGGCGCTCGCGCTCGCGGCGGCGCTGGCCGTCGCCGCGCCGGCGGAAGCGATCAGTCAGCGGGACGTCCTGATCAAGGCGCCGGGCCAGGAATCGGCGGTCTACTATCTGGCCAACAACGGCAAGCGTTACGTCTTCCCGAACGAAGGGACCTTTTACAGCTGGTACAAGGATTTTTCCAGCCTGATCGAAGTGCCCTTCAGCGAACTGGTCAGCTATCCGCTCGGCGGCAACGTGACCTATCGGGCCGGCTACAAGATGATCAAGATCACGACCGATCCCAAGGTCTACGCCGTGGGCCGGGGCGGCGTCCTCCACTGGGTGACCTCGGAGACCGTGGCCCGGCGGCTCTACGGTTCGGACTGGAACAAGCAGATCCATGACGTGCCGGACGAGTTCTTCGTCAATTACACCGTCGGCGCGCCCATTTATACGGACAGCGATTTCGTCGTGGCCGACCAGCTGCAGGCCGACACTTCGATCGGCGCCGACAAGTCGCTGGCGGTGAGCGCCGGAGTGAAATTGGCCGATACGGCGGCCGATACCGGCGACGCCGCGGCCATCCGCGCCGCTACGCCGGCGCCGGCCGCGCCCAGCTGCACCGCCGACACCTGGGAATGCAGTTCCTGGGGCGCCTGCGTCAGCGGGATCCAGACCCGCTCCTGCATGGTCACTTCCGACTGTCCCGGGGTCCAGACCCCCGGGCCGTCCTCGGCGCAGTCCTGCAGCGGCGGCCAGACGCCGGCCGCCGGCATCATGATCAGCATGGTCAGCCTGCCGACCTCCGTCATCGCTAACGGCGCCGCGGTAGCGGCACGCTTCAGCGCGTCCGCCGGCGCGAGCGCCGATTCCCAGCTCACGGTGCTGCGTTTCCCGATCGACAAGAGCCGCGAGCTGACTATCGCCGGGTCCGGCGACTCGTCGCTGCGCCCCGTCGGCCTGGGGACCAACCTGGCCGGCACGGCGGTCCTCGACACCTGCAACAACCTGAGCGTCCAGTGTTCCGTCACGGTGACCCTGTTGCAGGCGTTCACCATCCCCGCCGGAACCTCCCAGGCGTTCGATCTGCGCCTCAACGTTTCGGGCAGCACCTCCGGTTCCTATATGGAGACGTCGATGGACCAGCCGGTCGACGTCGGGCCGTGGACCCTTGCCGGCAGCCAGTCGCCGACCCAGTCCTGCTCCGCCGATACCTGGGATTGCAGCAGCTGGAGCACCTGCACCTCGGGCGGAGTCCAGACGCGCATCTGCAGCAAGACGCTGGATTGTCCCGGGGTCGACACGGCCTCGCCCGTTGCCACCCAGAGCTGCACGCCGCCGCCGCTGACCAGTTCCTTCTCGGTTTCAGCCAACCTGCCGGCGTCGGCCTCCGTGGATCCGGGTGACAGCAACGTGCCGATGCTGGGCTTTACCCTGTCCGCGGGTTCGGCCGACTACCTGATCCTCAGCATCACCGCGGGCGCCCTGATCGACGGCAACAACGACGGCGTCTTCGGCCTGGCGACGGACGCCGGCGCCGCGTTCACCTCCGACGTGACCGCCTGCCGGCTGTACGACGGTTCGACCCAGGTCGGATCCGCGGCGACGCCGAACGCCCAGGGCATGGTCGCGTTCGGGCTCCTGAGCGTCCATCACACGGTGCCGGCCGGCGGCAACTGGGCGCTGACCGTCAAATGCGACATCTCGGCTTCGGCGGGACAGCACAAGATCGCCCTGAGCCTGACCCCGACGAATAACATGGTGCCGGTGGGCGCCAGCGGCCCGGGGGTCCTGCTCAACGACGGCGTGGCCGGCCTGCCGGTCAACGGCAACGGCACGACGAGTCCGACCGCCGTGATGACCATCGCCGCCCCGGCCGGCTACGCCGGACCGGTGATCAGCCTGGTCGCGCTGCCCAGCACGGTCCTGACCACCGGCGAGGTCGCCGCCTTCCGGTTCTCGATCTCGAGCGCCGACGACTCCTCCATCAAGCATCTGACCGCCCGGGTGTCGCCTTCCATGGCCAACGCCGTGGCCATCTCGACGGCGGGCGGTTCTTCGATCCGCCGGGTGGGCGAGGGGAGCAACCTGGCCGGGGCCGCCCGGATCAACGGCGGCGCGGCCTGCCTGGGCAACGGCAATGCGACCTGCGACGTCGAGATCGGCCTGGCGTCCGAGGAGGTCGTCGCGGGCGGCGCCTCCCGCACCTACGACCTGCGCCTGAATCTCGCCGGTTCCCTGGTGTCAGGCGATTCGCTGACCGTCAGCTTGCTCGGCGACTCCGGCGCGCCGGTGACCGGCCAGCTGACCCAGGTCGGCGGAGCCTGGGATTACCGGGTCAGCGGCGGCGGCGACAACTTCGTCTGGTCGGACAATTCGGCCATCCCGCACAGCGACGCCTTGGCCCCGACCGGCTCCGCGGATTGGACCAACGGCCTGTACGTCCACGGGCTGCCGACCGATACCGAAACGATGTCTAAGTGAGCCGTCCGACGGCAATAACATCCGAGCGTATGAACGATCAGACGTCCGGCTCCTCGGTCAACGACAAGGAGCTGATGATCACCATGTGGCACGACTACGAGGCCACGCGCGACGAATTGTTCCGCGCGTTCATCGACCGTTCCCGGATCGCCTGGTGGTTCGGACCGAACGGCTTTACGACCACGATCATCGGCATGGACGTCCGTCCGGGCGGCGTCTGGAACTACGTTATGCATGGTCCGGACGGAACGGACTATCCCGATAAGGCCACTTACGTCGAGATCACCGAGCCGGAACGCCTGGTCTACGACCACGCCGTCGACCGGCCCGGAGCGCCGAGAATGTTCCGGCAGACCGTCTCCTTCGACACCGCGGCCGGCAAGAGCCGGGTCACCTTCGAACTGAAATTCGATTCCCGGGAGGAATTCGAGAGAAATCTGAAGGCGGGCGCGGTCGAAGGCGGCCTGCAGACGCTGGCGCGCCTGGAGGAATATCTGGACAAGTCCCGGGCCATGGCGGCCAGGGCGGCCGCGCCGCTGCCGCGGGAGATGACCCTGGACCGGACCTTCGAAGCGCCCCGGGAGCGCGTCTGGGCGGCCTGGACCGATCCGAAACAGCTGGCCCGATGGTGGGGGCCGCGCGGCTTCACGAACCCGGTCTGCGAGTTCGACGCCCGGCCCGAGGGCGAGATCAACATCGTCATGCGCGGCCCGGACGGTCTCGACTATCCGATGGAAGGCGAGGTCCGCGAGGTCGCCGAACCGGAGCGCCTGGTCTTCACCGCCACGACGCTCGAGGACGACGCGGGCGTTCCTCAACTGGAAACCCTGGACACCGTCGTTCTCGCCGATCTGGGCGGACGGACGAAACTGGAACTGCGCGTGTTCGTCGACAAGCTGGGTCCGTCGGCTCTGCAAGCCAGGGCCGGAATGGAGGAAGGCTGGAGTTCGAGCCTCGACAAGCTGGCGGAGTTCCTGAAGAAAAGCTGAACCCGGCGCGAACAGACCTGCCGGATGATGAAAGATCGGCTGGGAATCCGGCCGATCTTTTGATAAAATAACATACGTATGGGATTTCGAGAGGGGATGCCGGTGCCGGAGGAATTGCCGGCCGGCCCGGAAAAAAAGAGCGACGATCCGCCCGGCGTTCCCGAGAGCGAGCTGGAGATCGATTTCGTGCGTTCGTCCGGACCGGGCGGACAGAACGTCAACAAGACCTCGACCAAGGCCCAGCTGCGCTGGAACGTCGGCCGCTCGGCGGCTTTCACCGAAGAACAGAAGGCGGCCATCCGCGCCGCCGCCGGCAACCGGTTGACCGAGAACGACGAGATCCTGGTCGCGGCCGAGGCCGAGCGGTCGCAGTCGCAGAACCGCGACGCGGCGGTCGCCCGCCTGCGGGACCTGGTGGCCGGGGCGCTGTCGCCGAAGAAGGAGCGGGTGGCGACCGAGCCCAGCCGCGCCGACCGGCAGCGCCGGCTGGAGGAGAAGAAACACCAGTCCTTCAAGAAACAGAACCGCCGTCCGCCGAAGGGCGGCTGGTGACGGACAAAAAACACCGCCGGCGAACGGCGGTGCGGGTAGGCGGCGGGCGTCAGCCCGGCCGTTTTTCGTATTTTTCGAAAGGCTGGACGATCCACGGATAGCGGCCGTCCGCGCCCGGCTTCACTTCTTCGGCGAAGTAGTCCGGGCGGAAGATCGATCCGGTCTTGTGCCAGATGACGGCCGTGCGGATCTCCCGAACCGCGCCGCCGGGGCATTCGCGCAGCCAGGCCGAGCAGGCCGCCATGGTGTCGCCGCTGTCGGTCATGTCGTCGACCAGCAGGATGTGGCGTCCGGGCTGGGGCATGACCGAGGCCATGTTCGAGCCGATCTTGATCGAGCCTTTGACATCCTGGAAACCGGGACTGCCGGGCTCGTAGCTGGCCGCGGCCATGACGCCGATCGGCGCATCGAGGTAGTTGGACAGTATCACCGCGGGCATCAGGCCGCCGCGGGCGATGCCGATGATCTGGTCCGGCCGGTAGGATGCGCCGACCTGCCGGGCCAGCGATTCGATGAGCGCGGCGTAAGCCGGCCAATCGTAGGTCATCAGCCTGCTGTCGGCCCGGGGCGGGCCGGAATCGGATGCGTCGTTTTTCATGGTTCGACCTCCGTCAAAGAACGATGGCCATAACGAATACCACTTCCGCCGGCGCCGGTCAAAGATAAGGCGGCGCCGCGGCGGCCCGGAAATTTGACAGCTCCGGCCCGGCCGTTTATATTCCCGGCCGCTTATCAAGGGCGGCCCACGACGCCCGCTAAACCGATTCGTTATGCTGCAGAAGGTCTGCGAAAAATGCGACAAGGAAATGAAATTCGTCCCGGCCGGGTTCAGCAGGTCCAAGAACAAGCCCTATTCGGCCTTCTGGTCCTGCGACGC